>NZ_AMXB01000010.1:0-137995 GCF_000310125.2 Thauera sp. 27 | reverse complement strand
CAGATGAGCGGGCTGCGGGTTGCGGCGCGGGCGCGGCGGTGCAGCGCTCGGCTCGTCAGGCGAGGCGGTGGTCGATGCCTGGGGGGCTGCGTCGGGTGTGGCGCGTCGGCGCGGCGTGCGCGCCGCCAGTTCGCCCAGCGCCAGTTCGACCTCGGCCTGGGTCAGTCCGCTTGTTTCCGCCACCGACTTCACGACCTGCAGGCGCAGCAGCGGGGCTCCGATCCGGTTCACCAGCGGGGCGGACTCGTGCACGAAGGCGGCCCGCCCCTCGGCGGTGTCGAGTGGGTGGCGGCCGGCAAGCTCCTGGATCAGGAAACTTGCCAGTGGCGTGGCCGCGGTCGCAGCGGCGCGGAAGCTGTCTGCGCCATGGGCGCGCACGAAGGAGTCCGGGTCGTGCTCGGCTGGCAGGAACAGGAAGGCAAGGGTGGCGTCGTCGCGCAGTGATTCGAGCGCGTTCTCCAATGCACGCCAGGCTGCACGACGGCCTGCGGCGTCGCCATCGAAGCAGAATACGACACGGTCGGTCTGGCGGAGCAGGGTGTGGATGTGCTGCGGCGTGGTTGCCGTACCAAGCGTGGCGACCGCGTTCTCGATGCCGTACTGGGCCAGGGCGACGACGTCCATGTAGCCCTCGACCACCACGGCGAAGCCAGTGTCGCGGATGGCCTTTTGTGCGAGGAAGAAGCCGTAGAGTTCGCGGCCCTTCTCGAACAGCGGCGTTTCCGGCGAGTTCAGGTACTTGGGCTCGCCCTTGTCGAGCACGCGCCCGCCAAATGCGATGATGCGCCCACGGCGGTCGTGGATCGGGAAGATGATGCGACCGCGAAAGCGGTCATATCGCCGCCCCTGGTCGTTGTCGATGACGAGTCCGGCATCGGCAAGGGTCTTGGCGTCGTAGTCGGGGAAGATCTTCTGCAGTGCCTGCCATTCGTCGGGTGCGTAGCCCAGGCCGAAGCGTGCGGCAACCTCGCCCGACAGGCCTCGGCGCTTCAGGTAGTCGACCGCGTTGCGCGCAGGCTTGAGCTGGTCGCGGTAGAAACGTGCGGCCAGTGCTACGGCTTCGTACAGGCGCTCGCTGGCGTCGTCATGGGTGCTAGCGTTGCGGCCGTCGTCGGGTACCTGCAGGCCAACCTGGCTGGCGAGCTCCTTGACTGCATCGACGAAGCCGAGCCCGCTGTATTCCATCAGGAAGCCGATGGCGCTGCCGTGCACGCCGCAGCCGAAACAGTGATAGAACTGCTTGGAGGGGCTGACCGAGAACGAGGCGGATTTTTCGCCGTGAAAAGGGCAGCAGGCGAAGTAGTTCGCGCCGCTCTTCTTGAGCGGCAGGTAGCGCTCGATGACGTCGACGATGTCGATGCGAGACAGCAGTTCCTGGACGAAGGACTGGGGGATCATCGAGCGTAGGCGCCTGTCCGTGCAGGCCTGGCCGGGTGGCCGTGTCGCGACGGACGTGAAAAAGCACTACGCCGGGCGAGGATCGGACGATCTTCGGCCGGCGTGCATGCAACCCGCAGGGCGGGTGCGAGACGAATCAGTACAGCTTCGGCGGCAGCGTCTGGCTGCGCAGGCGCTTGTGATTGCGCTTCACTGCGGCGGCCAGCTTGCGCTTGCGCTCGGCGGTGGGCTTCTCGTAGAACTCGCGCGAGCGCAGTTCGGTCAGCACACCGGTCTTCTCGATGGTGCGCTTGAAGCGGCGGATCGCAACTTCAAACGGCTCGTTTTCCTTGACGCGGATACCGGGCATTGCGGACTTCCTTGGGTGTCTGGTGGGCAGAAAGACCGCGAATATAACTGACTCGGGACGTTGTCGCAAGGGGCATTTTTCGATCGGCTGTCGACTGCGGTTAGAATGCCGGCCTGGAACCCTGAGGTGCAAGACATGAAAGTGCTCGGTATCGAGACCTCCTGCGACGAGACCGGTGTGGCGATCTACGACACCGAGGCGGGCCTGCTGTCGCATTGCCTGCACTCGCAGATCGACCTTCACGCGGCCTATGGTGGCGTCGTGCCCGAGCTCGCCTCGCGCGATCACATCCGGCGCTTGCCCTTGCTGATGAAGGAGGTCGTGAGGCAGGCCGGGCTGGGGCTCGGTGATATCGACGCCGTGGCTTATACCGCAGGGCCCGGATTGGCCGGGGCGCTGCTGGTCGGTGCCAGCGTGGCGGAGTCGTTTGCGCTCGCGCGCGGGATTCCCGCCTTGCCGGTGCATCACCTCGAAGGGCATCTGCTGTCGCCGCTGTTGTCGGCCGATCCGCCGGCCTTTCCATTCGTCGCTCTGCTGGTGTCGGGCGGGCATACCCAGCTCATGCGCGTGCGCGGGGTGGGTGACTACGCCTTGCTGGGGGAGTCGGTCGATGACGCCGCGGGCGAGGCCTTCGACAAGACTGCAAAATTGCTTGGTCTGGGCTATCCGGGCGGGCCGCAGCTTGCTGCGCTCGCCGCGCAGGGGCAGTCAGGGCGTTTTCGTTTGCCGCGCCCGATGCTGCATTCGGGCGATCTGGATTTCAGCTTCAGCGGATTGAAGACGGCCGTGCTCAATGTCGTCCAGGGGGCTGACTGGCAGCCGGCTTACATGGCGGATCTGGCTGCCGACTTCCAGTTGGCTGTGGTGGAGGTCCTGTGCGCGAAGTCGATCGCAGCGCTCAAGAAGGTCGGACTCAAGACGCTGGTCGTGGCTGGTGGGGTCGGTGCCAACCGTTGCCTGCGTGAGACGCTCGACGCCGCGCTCGCCCGGCGCGGCGGGCGGGTTCATTACCCCGAGCCGGCGCTATGTACCGACAATGGCGCGATGATTGCGTTTGCCGGTGCGATGCGCCTGGCTGCGGGTGAGCGCGGAGCGGTTGCCCGCGCGGTGAAGATTCGTCCGCGCTGGCCGTTGGTCGAACTGGCGCCGCCGAATATGTCTGCCGCCTGAGCAGGGTCTTGCGGTTGCGGCAATGGTGTTCAGTTTGCGTTGCCCGCGTCCTTTTTTTTGCCGCCGATGCGGCCTTCGGTACCCGCGCGCAGGCGGGCGATGTTTTCCTTGTGACGCCAGATGAGCATCGCCGACATTGCCGCCAGCACCCCCGTCGCCATGCCTGGTCCGACGAAATGCAGGCTGGCCAGCGGCGCCGCGATTGCGGCCGCGAGTGCCGCGGCCGAGGAGTAGCGCGTCGTGTAGGCGATCATCAGCCAGATGATGGCACTGAAGATGGCAATCCGGGCGTCAACGCCGGCCAGTACGCCGAGCGCAGTGGCGACGCCTTTGCCGCCATTGAAGCGCAGGAAGATCGTAAACACATGGCCGAGAAAGGCCGCGAGCCCGGCAAGGGCAGCTTCGCCCGGCTCAAAGCCAAGCCGCATCGCCAGCCATACCGCAAACCAGCCTTTAAGGCTGTCTCCGAGCAGCGTCAGTGCGGCCGCAGCCTTGTTGCCGCTGCGTAGCACGTTGGTGGCTCCTGGATTGCCCGAGCCATACTGGCGAGGATCCTGCAGGCCGAATAGCTTGCTGGTGACGATGGCAAACGGGATCGAACCGAGCAGGTAGGCTGCGACGATCAGCAACAGGAGCGACATCATGATTCCTCGGGTGGGCGACGACAGGGCGCCCGCTTTGCTGGGGGGGATGAGCGCCGCGTGGGCGCTTCGGGGCGGCAAATGCGATGCGGTCCGGCCGTCCGACATGGGGGCAGGCTAGAATTGCAGGGATTCTAAACGGGAAGCAGCATGGATTTCATCTTCATCGAAGAGTTGCGCGTCAAGGCCTGGGTCGGGATCTACGAGCGCGAGAAGACAGGGCCTCAGATTGTCGAGCTCAATCTTACTTTCGGCGTTCCGGAGGCCGCGACGGCGCATGATGACATTGCCGACACGATTGATTATGCGGTTGTCACTGCCCGTATCCGGCAGGAGCTCGCGGAGCGTCATTTCAATCTTATTGAGAGCCTCGGTGAGTTCATCGTGAATCTGCTGTTCGACGAGTTTCGCGCTCCCTGGGTCAAGCTCAAACTGGCCAAGATCGGGGTGATGAAGGACGTGAGGCGCGTCGGGGTGTTCATTCAGCGCAGCCGCGATGGCGTCGTCGTGCCGCCGACCGCCTGAATCTTCAGCAATGTCCTGATTCGCCGCCGAGCGGCAATGGCGTCATTGCATGGCGGCTATTGAAGGGCGCTGTTGATGGTGCCCGGATATGAGCGCTGAGTGAACGCAGTGCATGGCCTGCATGAAAATGCCGTAATGGCCTGGATGTGTTGACCAGGCGATCACGGCATTCTTCAGATTGACGCTTGCGGCCTGTGCCGCTTGAACTGGAGAAGCGTCAGGCGGCGAGCTCTTCAAGCGGCTTGCCTTGGGCGATCCAGTCAAGGGCCCATTGCGGCTTGCGCCCGCGCCCGCTCCACCCTTGTTCCGGGTTGGCAGGATTGCGGTACTTGACCACGGGAGCTGGCTTGGCCTTCTTGGCCGTGCCGCGTGCCGCGCGCTTGGCTGCCGGTTTGGTTTCGGCGGCGGGGGCAGGAGCAGCTTCGAGCAGATCACCCAGCGTCAGGCCTTCGTCTGCTGCCATTTTCTGCATGCGCTTGAGCAAGGTGCGGCGCGTCGTATCGCTGCGGCGACGGATTTCGGCCTCGATCTTTGCTTGGAGTTTGCGCAGCTCGGGCAGGGTGTAGGTGGATAGGTCCATGAGGTCTCCGGATATGTTCGATGGTGAATCGAGGCCCTTGAATTGAGCGCTGAGAAATACTGGCGCTCAGTTCTGGCTGTGCTTCATTGAGTGATTCACGTGCAATTCGAATTGTGCCATTTACCGAAGCGAATTGAAATTGCCAACATGGGATTGCTTGAGGGATTTCACAACGTTGTCGACTGGGTCAATCCGCTCAGTTTGCAACCTGCACCAGCATCGGCTTGAGCACGCGCAACAGGTCGTGCGGATGAATGCCAACGAGGAAGCCGCGGCGTCCGCCATTGATATAGACGAGCGGTAGATCGAGAATGGTGCGTTCCATGTAAATGGGCATTGTCTTGCGAGTACCGAATGGCGACGTACCGCCGACGAGAAAACCCGTGTGTCGGTTGGCGGTTTCGGGTTTGCAGGTTTCGACATGCTTGCATGGAATCTGGCGCGCGAGTTCCTTGGTGGATACCTTGCGATCGCCATGCATCAGTACGATCAGCGGTTGGGCGTTTTCATCCTCCATGACGAGGGTTTTCACCACTGCATGTTCGCTCACATTGAGTTCACGCGAGGATACGGCGGTCCCGCCGTGCTCTTCGTATTCGTAAAGGTGGCTCGAGAACGCGATGCCGTGCTGGCGCAGGAACCGGGTTGCCGGCGTCTCGGGTGCGCGGGTGTCTGGTTTATGCATGGTCGGACTCGTCTGCTCGGGATCGGGTTGCAAATATTTGCGCTGTTACGCTGATTGTATTCCGCAGGGCCTTGCTCAGGCACGTGGGTGATGTTTTGAATGCAATTGCTTCAGGCGCTCCCGTGCGACGTGTGTGTAGATCTGCGTCGTCGAAATGTCGGCGTGCCCGAGCAATAGCTGCACCACACGCAGGTCGGCGCCGTGGTTGAGCAGGTGCGTTGCGAAGGCATGGCGTAGGGTATGCGGTGAGATTCGCTCGCTCGGAATGCCTGCATGCACGGCGTACTGCTTGATGATTCGCCAGAACATCTGGCGCGTCATTCCGCTACCGAGGCGTGTCACGAAGACCTCGTCGCAACTGCGTCCGGCAAGAAGTGCTGGCCGTGCTTCGAGCAGGTAGCGCCGGAGCCAGTCTGCGGCAAGCTCGCCCATCGGCACCAGGCGTTCCTTGCTGCCCTTGCCCATGATGCGCAGCACGCCGTCATTGAGGCCGACTGCGAAGACCTTGAGTCCAACCAGTTCCGACACGCGCAGGCCCGCAGCGTAGAGCACCTCGAGCATGCAGCGGTCGCGCACGCCCTGCGGATTGCCGTCGTCGGGCGCCGCAAGCAGGGCTTCAACCTGGGCTTCGCTCAAGGTCCGTGGAAAGCGTTCGGCGGCCAGTGGCGAGTCGAGCAGCAGGGTGGGATCCTCGGCGATCTCCCGGTTGATGAGCAGCATCCGGTAATAGCGCCGGCAGGATGCCAGCAGCCTGCGCTGGCTGGCAGGGCGGGCACCACGGCTGAACTCGCCGATGTAGGCGGTGAGTTCGGGCGGGCCGGCTGCGGGAAGGCGCTGGCCACGGACTTCGAGCCAGGCGGCGAAGCGAGCGAGGTCGCTGCGATAACCGGCAAGCGTGTTGGCGGCAAGGCCGTGTTCGAGCCACAGCGCGTCGACGAAGCGGTCGAGTTCGCGTCGGTGCTCGGGCAGCAGGCCGGCTTCTACCGCCGGTGTGCGCCCGCTCACCGGGCGCCTTCGAATGCGAGCAGCCAGCGTTTGACATCGAGCAGCCAGCCACCGCGGGCGTTTGCGAATCCACCCAGCCCGGTGGCCGAGGTCACGCGGTGACAGGGCACGACGAGTGGGAAGGGGTTGGCGCCGCAGGCCTGGCCGACCGCCCGCGGGGCGCTGCCGAGGCGGGCGGCAAGCTCACCATAGCTGCGGGTCTGGCCGCGTGGGATCGCGCTGATCTCTGCCCATACGCGGCGGCGAAAGGGCGTCCCTTGGTCGGCCAGGGGGACCGGGAAGGGGAGCTCGGGGTCGTCGATCCAGGCTCGTAGCGCGTGTGCTGCGGCGCCTGCGATCGCTGTTCGTGGCGTCACGAGGGCGGTGCCGGGGGGCAGGAACACCAGTTCGCGCACGGCGCCGTCATCACAGCGGATGCCGAAGGGGCCGAAGGGCAGGGCGATGACGGCATCCAGGTCGGCGGCAAGGTCCTGCGCCCCCGCCTCGAACGTGAGCTTCACCATTGTCCCTGCGTGCTCGGCCACGGCGCAGTTGCTCAGCGCCGGATCTCGCCGTCGCCGAACACGATCCACTTCTGGCTTGTCAGGCCCTCGAGACCTACCGGGCCGCGGGCGTGGATCTTGTCGGTGGAGATGCCGATCTCCGCACCCAGCCCGTACTCGAAGCCATCGGCGAAGCGCGTGGAGGCATTGACCATCACGGACGACGAGTCCACCTCGCGCAGGAAGCGCATTGCGTGGCTGTAGTTCTCGGTAACGATGGCCTCGGTATGGCCGGAGCTGTAGGTATTGATGTGTGCGATCGCCGCCTCCAGTCCGTCGACCACTTTCACCGCGATGATCGGGGCGAGGTATTCCTCGCGCCAGTCGGCTTCGGTGGCGGCGACGAGCTTGCCGGCATCGACGCCCGCTTCCGTCAGCAGGGCGAGCGACTCGGCGCAGCAGCGCATCTCGACGCCCTTGGCTGCGAGCATGCGGCCGATTTCCGGCAGGTAGATGTCGGCGACGTCGCGCGCGACGAGCAGGGACTCGGCGGTATTGCAGGTGCCGTAGCGCTGGGTCTTGGCGTTTTCCACGATCGGCACGACCTTGGCGGGGTCGGCCTCGTCGTCGATATAGACATGGCAGTTGCCGTCGAGGTGCTTGATCACCGGCACGCGGGCGTCCCTGGCAATGCGCTCGATCAGGCCTTTGCCGCCGCGCGGAACGATCACGTCGACGAACTCGGGCATCGCGATGAGCGCGCCCACAGCCTCACGGTCGGTGGTTTCCACCACCTGTACCGCGTGCTCGGGCAGGCCGGCCTGGATGAGGCCCGCACGCACGCAGGCTGCGATGGCGCGGTTGGCGTTGATAGCTTCCTTGCCGCCACGCAGGATCGCCGCGTTGCCCGACTTCAGGCACAGCGCAGCAGCGTCCGCGGTGACGTTGGGGCGGGCCTCGTAGATGATTCCGATGACGCCCAGGGGGACCCGCATCTTGCCGAGCTGGATGCCCGAGGGGCGACGCTTGATGTCGGTCATCTCGCCCACCGGGTCGGCCAGGGCGGCGACCTGCTCGAGGCCGACTGCCATGGCTTCGACGCCCTTGTCGTTCAGGGTCAGGCGATCGATCAGTGCCGGCTCCAGACCAGCGACGCGTGCCTCGGCGAGGTCTTGTGCGTTGGCGGCCAGGAGTTCGGCGCGACGGGCGCGGATCTCGGCGGCCATCGCCAGCAGGGCGGCGTTCTTGGCTTCAGTGGAGGCGGCGGCGAGCACGCGCGAAGCGGCGCGGGCCTGGCGGCCCAGAGTCTGCATGTAGTGCTGGATATCCATTTGGGGCTCTTCGTCGGCGATGGTTGCGGCAATGTCGGTTGCCGCAGGGCAAGCGCGCATTAAAGCACCGAATGGCGCGCGCATGAACCCCGGCGGGACTCAGTGTCGACCCGCGAGGCGCAGTGCAAGCTGGAGGAATTCGTCCCACACGTCGCCGCTGGCGAGGCCCTTGATCATGCGGTCGATACGAGCGGCATGCATCAGCGCAGCGCGCAGCCCACCCTGGCTGAGGCGACCCAGCGCCCGGCCCAGGGCCTGCTGGCGGCGAGGTTCGAAGATGCGCTCGGCCTTGAATACGGCGGGCAGCGCCTGGCCGGTGTCGCGTGCGGCGCACAGGCTGGCGAGGGTGCGCGTCTCGTTGGCGAGTGCCCACAGCACCAGCGGCGCTGCGGCGCCTTCGCCCTTGAGCCCTTCGAGCAGCCGGGCGCAGCGTGCCGGATCACCCTCGACCACTGCCAGACGCAGCTTGTCGATGTCGTAGCGGGCGACGTTCAGCACCGCGTCCTGCACTTGCTCCAGGCTCAGGCTGCCTGCACCGTGCAGCAGACCGAGCTTGAGGATCTCCTGATGGGCCGCGAGCAGGTTGCCTTCGACATGCTCTGCAATGAAGGCCAGCGCCTCGGGGGTTGCCGACTGCTGCTGCGCAGCGAGCCGGTGGCCGACCCATTCTGGCAGGCGTTCGCGCTCGGGGGCGTTGAGCTCCAGCGTGGCTGCCGATTCGGAGAGGGCCTTGAACCAGGCCGTCTTGCGTGTCGCCCAGTCGACTTCGGGCAGGGTGATCAGGGTAAGGGTTTGGGCGGGCAGATCGGCCACGTAGCGCTGCAGGGCGTCGCCACCCTCGCGCCCCGGCTTGCCGGTAGGAATGCGCAGGTCGATCAGCTTGGCGCCCCCGAACAACGACATGTTGCCGGCGGCAAGGGTCAGTGCATCCCACCTGAAGCCCTGGCCGACAACGAGTGTTTCGCGCTCGTCGTAGCCTTGCGTGCGCGCCGCGGCGCGGATCGCATCGGCGGCTTCGATGACCAGAAGGGGCTCGTTGCCGTGCAGCAGCCAGAGCGGCGCGAGCGGCTTGGCGAGACTGGCGGCGAGCTGGTCGGGCCGGATGTTCACGCGCGACGCGCCTCGTTCGGGCGCTTCAGCCTGCCGGGTTGGCGGCAGCCAGGCGGCGCATGAGCTGCTGCAGGAGGTCGGCCTGCATGTCCCGATAAAGCAGCGCCTCCTCCTGCTCCTTGCCCAGGGCCTGCGAGTCGTCGAACGTGTATTCGCGGCGCGCCGACAGGGTGGTCGGCGGTACCAGGGTGCGGCCTTCGCGGTCGATCATCTGGAAGCGCAGGCTTTGCGTGAGCTGGTATTCACGGACCTTGCCGGCCCCGGTCAGGCTGAGGATCTCGCGGCCGCGGTTGTTTGCAAGGATCTGCAGCCGCGCCGACGCCTGTTCGGCGTCGTCTACGACGGTGGTGGTGCCAGTCGTGGCGATGAGGCGACGCAACTGGGCGCCAAGCTCGGTTTGCGCCGGCGCATTGACATGCAGCGTCGACACGCCGAGCGCTTGAGGCCCACGCAAGCGGAATCCGCAGCCGGATGCTGCAAGTGCGACGATGCCGCAGGCGCCCAGCAGCAGACTGCGGCGCTTGTGCGCGCAGTGCTGGGCGTTCGCCTGAGGGGCAGTGGCTGCTGCTGGGCGGCGGATCTGCATGGGCGTGTTCCGTCAGGCGACGATGTTGACCAGGCGGCCGGGCACGACGACGACCTTCTTCGCCGGCCTGCCTTCCATGAACTTCTGTGCAGCTTCCGAGGCCAGCGCTTGCGCCTCGATGTCGGCCTTGGCAGCGTCTGCGGCAACCTTGATGCTGCCGCGCAGCTTGCCATTGACCTGAACCATGAGCTCGATCTCGTCCTGCTTGAGTGCCTCAGCGCTGACCTCCGGCCAGTTCGCGACGAGGATGTCGCTGCCGAAGCCGCAGTCCTGCCAAAGTGCATGGCAGATGTGCGGCGTGATCGGCGACAGCAGACGCAGCAGGATGGAGAAGCCTTCCTCAGCGACCTCGGCATGCGCGGCCGGCTCGCCGGCGGCCAGATCCTTGTGCGCCTTCTCGAGCGCGTTGAGGATCTTCATCGCGGCGGACACCACGGTGTTGAACTGGTGCTTGCCGAAGTCGTAACTCGCCTGCTTGAGATGGATGTGGATCTCGCGGCGTACATCAGCGGCTGCAGCGGGGAGCGCGTTGGCCGCGAGCTTGCGCTCGGCCGGCAGCGCGGCGCGCGTCTCGCTGGCAAAGGCGTGGCCGTAGTTCCATATCCTGCGCAGGAAGCGCGAGGCGCCCTCGACGCCGGAGTCGGACCATTCGAGCTGCTGGTCGGGCGGGGCAGCGAAAATGATGAACAAGCGCGCGGTGTCGGCGCCGTACTGGTCCACCAGCGATTGCGGGTCGACGCCGTTGTTCTTCGACTTCGACATCTTCTCGGTGCCGCCGATGACCACCGGCAGACCGTCGGAGTCGAGCTTGGCGGCGACGATGCGGCCGCGCTCGTCACGCTCGACCACCACGTCGGCCGGGTTGATCCACTGCTTCTTGCCGCCGTCGAGCTCGCGGTAATAGGTCTCCGCCACCACCATGCCCTGGGTGAGCAGGGCGCTGAAGGGCTCGGAGACATTGACCAGACCGCAGTCGCGCATCGCGCGGGTGAAAAAGCGCGAGTAAAGCAGGTGCAGGATGGCGTGCTCGATACCGCCGATGTACTGGTCGACCGGCGCCCAGTAGTTGACGCGCTCGTCCACCATCGCGGTCGTGCTGTCGGCGCAGGCGTAGCGCAGGAAGTACCAGGACGACTCGACGAAGGTGTCCATGGTGTCGGTTTCGCGCTTGGCCGGCTTGCCGCACTTGGGGCAGGCGCATTCGTAGAATTCGGGCATCTTGGCCAGCGGAGAGCCGCGACCGGTGATCTCGACGTTCTCGGGCAGCACCACCGGCAGTTGCTCGTCCGGCACCGGCACGTCGCCGCAGTCGGCGCAGTGGACCATCGGAATCGGGCAGCCCCAGTAGCGCTGGCGCGAGATGCCCCAGTCGCGCAGGCGGTACTGTACGCGCTTGGCGCCCAGGCCCTTGGCGGCGAGGTCGGCGGAGATCGCATCGATCGCGCCCTGGAAGTCCAGGCCGTCGTATTTGCCCGAATTCACCAGGTGGCCGTACTCGGCGTAGGCGTCCTGCCACGGGGCGACCGTGTCGGCGTAGGCGTCCGAGCCCACCACCATGCGGATCGGCAGGGCGTACTTGGTGGCGAACGCAAAGTCGCGCTCGTCGTGCGCCGGCACCGCCATCACCGCCCCTTCGCCGTAGCCCATCAGCACGTAGTTGGCGACCCAGACTTCGAGCGGCTCGTCGGTGAGCGGGTGGCGCACCTTCAGGCCGGTGGCCATGCCTTTCTTCTCCATCGTGGCGATGTCGGCTTCGGCGACGCCGCCGCGCTTGCATTCCTCGATGAACTCGGCGAGTGCCGGGTTGCTGGTGGCGGCTTGAGTGGCGAGCGGGTGCTCGGCGGCCACGGCGACATAGGTCGCGCCCATCAGTGTATCGGCACGGGTGGTAAACACCTTCAGTGTGCCTTCGTGGCCGATGCTGGAGACATCAAAGGGGAAACTGATCTCCACGCCTTCAGAGCGGCCGATCCAGTTCTTCTGCATCAGCTTGACCTGCTCGGGCCAGTTCGGCAGGTCGTCGAGCGCGGACAGCAGTTCGTCGGCGTAGGCGGTGATCTTCATGTAGTACATGGGGATCTCGCGCTTCTCGACCAGCGCGCCCGAGCGCCAGCCGCGGCCGTCGATGACCTGTTCGTTGGCGAGTACGGTTTCGTCGACCGGGTCCCAGTTCACCGTGCCGAGGCGTTTGTAGATCAGGCCCTTCTCGAACAGGCGGGTGAACAGCCACTGCTCCCAGCGGTAATACTCGGGGGTGCAGGTGGCGAGCTCGCGCGACCAGTCGATGGCGAAGCCGAGGCGCTTGAGTTGCGCCTTCATGTACTCGATGTTGGCGTAGGTCCACTTTGCCGGCGGCACGTTGTTCTGGATCGCGGCGTTCTCGGCCGGCATGCCGAAGGCGTCCCAGCCCATCGGCTGCAGCACGTTGAAGCCCTTCATGCGGTGGAAGCGCGCGAGCACGTCACCGATGGTGTAGTTGCGCACGTGCCCCATGTGCAGCTTGCCCGAGGGGTAGGGGAACATCGACAGGCAGTAGTACTTCGGACGGCTGGCGTCCTCGGTCACACGGAAGGCGTCGGTGGAGTCCCAGTGCTGCTGGGCGGCCGTTTCGACGGCGGCGGGCTGGTATTTGTCCTGCATGAGCGTGCGTGCGGGCTTCAGGGCGTTGAAAACACGCCAGTATACCTTGAAGGGCGCGTTAGCGCGGAGTCCAAGCCAAGGTGCGAGCGCTGCAAGCCGCTGTGAGGGGCACGGTCGGTTCGAAAAAAGGCACTCTGCCCGAGGGGCAGAGTGCCGAACTCCATTTAAGGAGGGAGGGAGACGGTGAGGCCGGGGTGGCCTGGAGGGCTAGCGGTGCGCTCAGGCCACGCGGCAGGCGTTCTTGCCGCTGGAGGCAGCATGATTGCGCTGCCAGTTTGCATGCACGGCCGAAATCATGTCCTCCATGGCCAGCAGCGGCAGGCGCCACATGCGGTTCTGGCTACGGACGTAGGGCAGCATCTGCGGTGCGCACAGGGTATTGCGCTCTTCCTTGAGCAGGCGCTGGAAGTGATCCATCGCCGCACCCCAGTATTCGGCGTTGCCAACCCAGCCGGTTTCGCGGGTCGCTTCGCGCACGGCCTTGCGCCAGAGGGCTTCGGCTCGCTCCAGGGGGACGCCGGCCTTGCGTGCGTACCAGGGCAGTAGTTTCGGGGTCTTCATGTCAGTTCTCCTGTCGGGCCGGGTAGGGCTCGAAAAATCATGGCCTGCCTTCTGGGCTCGCCACCACGCTTCGTATGCTGTGGTGCAATATGCAGGGCAGTCCTGTAGTTTTCCTTGATTGTGCGCAAATTAGGCGCTGACGTCTGTGAAAAGTTCCACGGTAAGTCAGCTGTTTGCTGCAATGCACAATTCAAATCTAGCGCAAAAGAAGCGCTGCGCAAAGGTGCTGTTGCTGCGGCGCAACATCCATCTTCGCGGCAGCTTCCGGGCAACGCCCGGGTGTCGCCGATACAATGCGGGCTTGCAGAGGAACCATGATGTCCACGCTCCTAGACAACTTGAATACCGAACAACTGCAGGCTGTGAGCCTGCCGCCTCAGCACGCGCTCATCCTTGCCGGTGCAGGCTCAGGCAAGACCCGGGTGCTCACGACTCGCATCGCATGGCTCGTCCAGTCCGGCCAGGTCGATCCCGCCGGCATTCTTGCTGTTACATTCACCAACAAAGCCGCCAAGGAAATGCTTGCCCGTCTGTCCGCGATGTTGCCGGTCAGTACGCGCGGCATGTGGATCGGTACCTTTCACGGCCTGGCCAACCGCTTGTTGCGAGCGCACCACCGGGATGCCGGGCTACCTCAACTTTTCCAGATCCTCGATTCGGGGGATCAGCTCGCCGCCATCAAGCGTCTGTTGAAGACGCTCAACGTCGACGACGAGAAGTTCCCGCCGCGTGAGTTGCAGCATTTCATCAATGGTCAGAAGGAAGCAGGCAACCGGCCGCACGCGGTGGAGGCCTGGGACGACTACACCCGCCAGCGCGTTCAGCTGTACCAGGAGTATGAGTCACAGTGCCAGCGCGAGTCTGTTGTGGATTTTGCGGAGTTGCTTTTGCGCAGCTATGAGTTGCTCGAGCGCAATGAGCCACTGCGCCGCCATTACCAGCGCCGTTTCCGCAACATTCTTGTCGACGAATTCCAGGACACCAACCGCCTGCAGTATCGCTGGTTGAAGCTTTTCGCCGACGAAGGCCGCGAAGGGGGGGCTGCGATGTTCTGCGTCGGCGACGACGACCAGAGCATCTACCGCTTCCGTGGCGCCGAGGTCGGCAACATGCGTGACTTCGAGCGCGAGTTCCGCGTGCACAACGTGATCCGCCTGGAGCAGAACTATCGCTCGCACAGCAACATCCTGGATGCTGCCAACGCGATCATCCGCCACAACAGCAACCGTCTGGGGAAGAACCTGTGGACCGACCAGGGGGCCGGCGAGCCGATCCGCGTGTTCGAGGCCTACTCGGACGGTGATGAGGCGCGCTGGGTTGTCGAGGAGATTCAGTCCCTGGTGCGTGACGGTGCATTGCGCAGCGAGATCGCGCTGTTGTATCGCTCGAATGCGCAGTCGCGGGTGCTGGAGCACCAGCTGTTCTCGGCCGCGATTCCCTATCGCGTGTATGGCGGTCTGCGCTTCTTCGAGCGCCAGGAGATCAAGCATGCGCTCGCCTACCTGCGCCTGATCGCCAACGCCGACGACGACACTTCATTCGCGCGCGTGGTGAATTTCCCTACCCGCGGCATTGGCGCGCGTTCGCTCGAGGTATTGACCGACGCCGCGCGCGTCTACAGCACCAGTCTGTATGCCACCGTGCCGCATCTGACCGGCAAGCCAGGCACTTCGCTCGCCCAGTTCGTGCGCCTGATCGAGGACTTGCGTCGCGACACTGCGGGTTTGCCGCTGCCGGAGCTGGTCGATCACGTGCTCGACCTGAGTGGTCTGCGTGCTCACTACAAGGCTGACAAGGAGGGGCGAGAGCGCCTGGAGAACCTCGATGAGCTGATCAACGCTGCGGCCAATTTCCTCGCTGAGTCGCAGGCTCAAGCGGGCGCAGGCGATGCGCTCGCCCAGGCGCATGCGCTGTTGGCCGACTTCCTGGCCCATGCCTCGCTCGAGGCGGGTGACCACCAGGCCGACCAGGGGGCTGATGCCGTGCAGCTGATGACGGTGCATTCGGCCAAGGGGCTGGAATTCAATGTCGTCTTCCTGTCCGGCTTGGAGGAGGGGCTGTTTCCGCACGAGAACAGCATCCTCGAGACCGATGGCCTGGAAGAGGAGCGCCGGCTGATGTACGTGGCCGTCACGCGGGCGCGTGAGCGCTTGTACCTGAGCTTTGCCCAAAGTCGCATGTTGCATGGGCAGACGCGCTACAACCTGCGTTCGCGCTTCCTGGAAGAGATTCCGGCGGAGCTGACCAAGTGGCTGACGCCGCCAAGCTCGCGTTCCGTGCAAGGCGGCGCGTCTGGCGGCATGGGGGGGGGCTATTTCAATCCGTCGGCCAAGGCGCAGGTGGCGCGGGCGCCGCGGCCTTCATTCGCTACGCTGCCTAACGGTCTGCGCATTGGCCAGGCTGTCAGTCATGCGAAGTTCGGCCAGGGGGTCATCGTTGCCGCGGAGGGTAGCGGTGCCGATGCCAAGGTACAGATCAACTTCGGGCCTGCGGGCGTGAAGTGGTTGCTGCTTGGTGTCGCCAAGCTGGATCCGGCCTAGGCAGCGTGCCTCGCCCGCCGGTCGGGTGATGCACGCTACCTGCAGCGCAAGACGCTCAGGCGGTTTCGGCGCTGCGCTGGCTCTCGAGCGCCAGCAGGACGTCCTCGGCGAGGTCTTCGATGTCCGTCAGCGGCATGCCGAGGAAGCATGCCACAGCATCGCGGCCCTTGTCCCACTCGGCATCCTGCCGGGTGCGCAGGTGGGTGCCGGCCACGTACTCGCCGATCACGTTGATCGCGATCAGCGCACGCGCTTCGTGGTCGAGTCCGGAGTCGCCGGCGAGCACCGAGTAGTCATGGTGGCACAGGATCGCCTGGGTGATCGCTTCGCTCAGGCCCCAGGAGCGGGCAAGGATGTAGCCGATCGTGGCGTGGTTGGTGTTGAAGGCTTCGTCCTCGACGGCGGTGAACCAGCGGTCGGTCGTCTGGTTGGCGACGCCCAGGATGCGCTTGTAGTCGGGAAAGCGCTTGACCAGCAGCGGGATGCCGCAGTCGTGGAACAGGCCGAAGGTATAGGCTGTTTCAGCCCGAACGGCGCCGGTGCGGCGCGCGAGCAGGGCGCTGGCTGCAGCGGTGTAGCGCGAGTTGTCCCAGAAGCGCTCGAGGGCGGCGCTGCTGTCCGGGATCGCGTTGCGCAGCATGGCTTCCTGCACGATGTTGGTCAGGGAGCCGAAACCGAGCATGCGAATCGCGTCGTCGATCGAGTCGAGCTTGCGTGCCGCACCGAAGAGGGGCGAATTGGCCAATCGCACGACCACTGCCGCCAGCCCCACGTCCCTGCCGATGAGGGTGGAGATCTGCTTGCCGCTGACTCCGGGGGCACGCAGTTCCGTCATCAACTGCATGAGGATATCCGGGCAGGACGGAATCCTCACCCCCTTGAGTGCCAGTTCGACATCCTTGTCGTTTGCCACGGCTGTTTTCATTCGTATCCTCAGCTCATACCGGTTCAAGCACGAGAAAGTGGCACAGCTCGGTACGGGGGCGTTTGCGCGCCCTGTGCCGTTGCCGTGCGTGCCTCAGAAGGGGAGCGCCAGTCCCGGCCAGGCGGCGTCGATGGCGTGCCTGAACGCGCTCTGGATGGCGGTCAGCGCAGCAGCGTCGTCGGCTTCGAAGCGCAATACCACCACTGGCGTGGTGTTGGAGGCGCGCGCAAGGCCAAAGCCGCGTGCGAACTCGACTCGCACGCCATCGAGGGTGATCACTTCGTTTGCGTCAGCAAAGCACGAGGGCGTAGCGAGTGCGGCCTGCTGGAGGCGGCGGACGAGCTCGAAGGGCTCGCCCTCCTTCATCTTGATGTTGAGTTCCGGTGTGCTGACCGCATCGGGCAGCGCCTTCAGTGCGGCGTTGGCATCTGCGCGGGCCGACAGGATCTCGAGCAGACGGGCGCCTGAATACAGGCCGTCATCGAAGCCGAACCAGCGCTCCTTGAAGAACATGTGGCCGCTCATCTCGCCCGCCAGTGGGGCGCCGGTTTCCTTGAGCTTGGCCTTGACCAGCGCGTGGCCGGTGTTCCACATCGTCGGCTTGCCGCCGCGCGCACGGATCCAGGTGGCGAGGTTGCGCGTGCACTTGACGTCGTAGATGATCTCGGCGCCCGGTACGCGGGAGAGCACGTCTTCGGCGAACAGCATGAGCTGGCGGTCGGGGAAGATGATCTCGCCATCCTTGGTCACCACGCCGAGGCGATCGCCGTCACCGTCGAAGGCGAGTCCGAGTTCGGCGTCGGTCTCGCGCAGCACGCGGATGACGTCCTGCAGGTTCTCGGGCTTGGAAGGGTCGGGGTGGTGGTTGGGGAAGTTGCCGTCGACTTCGCAGAACAGCTCGATGACTTCGCAGCCCAGGCGGCGGAAGAGCTCCGGGGCGATGCCGCCGGCCACACCGTTGCCGCAGTCGAGGACGATCTTCATCGGTCGCGCGAGCTTGACGTCGCCGACGACACGTTCGAGATAGGCAGCATCCACGCTGGCGTGTCGGAGTTCGCCGTCACCGTGCACCAGATCGTTCTCCGCGATGCGACGGCGCAGGGCCTGGATCAGTTCGCCGAACAGCGTCTGGCCGCCGAGTACCATCTTCAGGCCGTTATAGTCCGGTGGGTTGTGGCTGCCGGTGACCGATACGCAGGAGTCGCAGCCGAGTTGATAGGCGGCGAAGTAGGTGAGTGGAGTGGGTACGCAACCGATGTCGATGACATCGATACCGGCGGCGCGGATGCCCTCGCCGAGCGCGCCTGCCAGCGCCGGGCCGGACAGGCGTCCGTCGCGACCAATCGCGATCGCCTTCTGGCCGCGGACTGCGGCCTCGGAACCGAGTGCATGGCCGATTGCGCGCACGGCGTCGGGGGTGAGCACGGTGTCGACGATGCCGCGGATGTCGTAGGCCTTGAAGATCTCTGGGGCGGGCAGGGCGTAGGTCATGAATCGGTCCGGTAGGCGAATGCTGTAATGACGGGTGGCAAAACCGACATTCTATGTCGGCGCGCTGGCGTCTACAATGCTGCAACGCCAGTTTGGCCGCCATCAACAGGACCGCAATCGCGCCATGACTACTCGCAAGGGCATCATTCTCGCCGGGGGCTCCGGCACCCGTCTCCATCCGGCTACGCTTGCCGTCTCCAAGCAGCTGCTTCCGGTCTATGACAAACCTATGGTCTATTACCCGCTCAGCACGCTGATGCTGGCGGGCATTCGCGACATCCTGATCATCTCCACGCCGCAGGACACACCGCGCTTCGAGCAGTTGCTGGGTGACGGTAGCCGATGGGGCGTGCAGTTGAGCTACGCCGTGCAGCCCAGTCCCGACGGGCTGGCCCAGGCCTTCCTGATCGGCGAGGACTTTCTCGCGGGCGCGCCCTCGGCGCTGGTGCTGGGCGATAACCTGTTCTACGGTCATGACCTGGCGGCCGAGTTGCGCGCAGCAAGTTGCGCAACTGCGGGTGCAACGGTGTTCGCCTATCCGGTGCAGGATCCCGAGCGCTATGGTGTGGTCGAGTTCGACGCCGCCGGGCGCGCGATCAGCCTGGAGGAGAAGCCGGCGCGGCCCAAGAGCCGTTACGCGGTCACCGGGCTGTACTTCTACGACGAACGCGCGGTCGATATCGCGCGCGGCCTCAAGCCGAGTCCGCGTGGCGAACTCGAGATTACCGATCTCAACCGCGCCTACCTCGAGTGGGGCGAGCTCGACGTGCAGGTAATGGGGCGTGGCCACGCCTGGCTGGACACCGGCACGCATGAAAGCCTGCTCGAGGCAGGGATGTTCATCCAGACCATCGAAAAGCGCCAGGGCCTGAAGATCGCATGTCCCGAGGAGATTGCCTGGCGTGCGGGCTGGATCGATGACGAGCAACTTGGTGCGCTCGCGGCGCCGCTCGCCAAGAGCGGCTACGGCCAGTATCTGCTGCGTCTGCTCGAGGATAAGGTGTTCTGATGAAGGTCAGTCGATGCGCACTTCCCGAGGTCCTGCTGCTCGAACCCCGCGTGTTTGGCGACGAGCGCGGCTTTTTCCTCGAGAGCTACAACGCCCGCCAGTTCGCCGAGCTGACCGGTCTCGACGTCGATTTCGTGCAGGACAACCATTCGCGGTCCGCCCAAGGGGTGCTGCGCGGCTTGCATTACCAGTTGCTACAGCCGCAGGGCAAGCTTGTCCGCGTCGTGCGTGGCCGCGTGTTCGACGTCGCCGTGGACCTGCGCCGCAGTTCGCCGCGCTTCGGCCAGTGGGTCGGCGTCGAGCTGTCCGAGCACAACCACCACCAACTCTGGGTGCCGCCGGGCTTCGGGCACGGCTTTCTGGTGCTCAGCGAGTCCGCTGACTTCCTCTACAAGACCACCGACTACTATGCGCCGCAGCACGAGCGCTGCATTGCCTGGAACGATCCCGACATCGGCATCGAGTGGCCGTTGCCGTCGCCTCCGGTGCTGTCGGACAAGGATGCGCGCGGTTCTCTGCTCGCAGACGCGCAGACCTACGACTGAGCGGGGTGTGGCCCCGCGTGGCGGGTGAGCCAGGTGATGATCCGATGCGCAAGCCAGTCCTGCGTGCCTGGCCAGGGTGGAGCGAGAAAGCCGACGTGGCCGCCGCTGGCGGGCAGCTCCTGGCAAATCGCCGCCGACAGCTCTGCAGGCCGCGGCAGCGCAGGCGCAGGAACGAAGGGGTCGTTGGCCGCGTTCAGGAGCAGTGTCGGCACACGGATCCCGCCCAGCCAGGGGCGTGCCGAGGCGCGTCGCCAGTAGTCGCCGACGCCGGCAAAGCCATGGGCGGGGGCGGTGTAGGCGTCATCAAAGGCTTCCAGGGATCGCGCGCCTGCGATCCGTGCAGCGTCGAACGCGCCCGGGTGGGCCGCGCATTTGGCCAGCGCCTTGCGCCTGAGCGTGGCCAGGAAGTGCCTGGCATAGACGCGGTTGAAGCCGCGCCCGAGGGCCTTTCCGGAGATGCTCAGGTCGAGGGGGGCGCAGATCGCTGCACAGGCGGCGACGAGTTCGCAGCTTTCGTGTTCGCGTTCGCCCAGCCACTTCAGCAGGGCATTGCCGCCGAGCGATACGCCGACGGCCAGCATCGGCGCGCTGCCAGCAGCGCGCTTGAGGTGGCGCAGGATCCAGTCGATCTCGGCGCTGTCTCCGGAGTGGTAGGCACGGGCGAGGCGGTTGGGCGCGCCGCCGCAGCCGCGAAAGTGCGGCACCACTGCGCGCCATCCTGCCTGTGCCGCAGCGCCCATCAGCGTGCGTGCGTAGTGCGAGCGGCTCGAGCCCTCAAGTCCGTGGAACAGGACCAGCAATGGCGCCGATGCCCCAGCCGTCGGCCTCGCTGCCCAGTCGAGCTCGATGAAGTCGCCATCGGGTGTGCTTGTGCGTTCGCGCCGATAGCGGGGTAGCGAAGCCTTGCATGCCAGCGGCCAGATTGTCTGCAGGTGGCCGCCAGGCAGCCACCACGGGCTGTGGTAGGGGGTGCTTGCGGCAAGGGAGGTGCCGGCCTGGCTTTCGGGGGAGTGTTCGAACGCGGGGGGCGTCAATGTACGACCCGCGGCGAGAGGTCGCCGAAATCGCTCAGGTCGGGCACCGGTGAAGCATGGTGCAGCACCATGTGCCAACCGTCGGCGCCGCGCGTGAACACGTTGGTGACGGCCAGCGTGGCCGAGCGCTGCTCGCGGCTCTCGAGGGCAACCTGTTCGAACACGCAGTGCATCGCCATCGCCGCGCTGGCGGTGATGACCGGCTGGCTGACTTCGATCTGCAGCCGGTTGCCGCCGGCCAGGATCTGGCGCCAGGTCTCGCGGATGGCGGCAAGGCCGACGATGCGCGGGCCGCCGGGATGGATGCAGACGACATCCTCTTCTTCGGACCAGACGGCCATCAAGGCGTCGAGATCGCCCTGGGCGAGGGCCTGGTAGAAGGCGGCCTCGGCTTCGAGCGCAGTGGTGAAGGTAGGTTTGCTCACGGGTACGTTCGGATCGGTTGAGTGATGAGCCCAGCGTTGGCGATCATGCTGAAGGTGGTCAAGGACTGAGCTGCCACGGCGCACGCGCAATGACGAAGGGGGCCGAAGCCCCCGTCGAATGCAACTCGGCAAACCGGCAGACCACGCCGGACAGCCTGGGTTCAGTGGTGACCCTTGGGGCGCTCGCCGGCAAAGACGTAATGCGCGCTGCAGTACGGGCAAACTGCTTCGCCCGTCTTCAGGATGTCCAGGAAGACGCGCGGGTGACGTGCCCACAGTGGTGCGCCCGGTGGCGGGCAGTGCAGGGGCAGGTCCTTGGCGCTGATCGCGACGGCCTGGGTCTTGTCGGTGTTCTCAACCATGACGTGTTTCCTCTCGCAGGGAATCAGACGTAGGCCAGCCACTGGTCGTATTCGGGCGCGCGGCCGTTGACGACGTCGAAGAAGCGGGCCTGGATCTTCTCGGTGAGCGGGCCGCGCTTGCCTTCGCCGATCTTGCGATCGTCGAGTTCGCGGATGGGCGTGACCTCGGCTGCGGTGCCGGTGAAGAAGGCTTCGTCGGCGAGGTAGATGTCGTCACGGGTGATGCGCTTGGTGGTGACGTCGTAGCCGAACTCGCGGGCGATGGCGTGGATCGAGTCGCGGGTGATGCCGGTCAGTGCGGAAGCGATCTCCGGCTCGTAGATCTTGCCATCCTTGATGATGAAGAGGTTCTCGCCCGCCCCTTCGGCAACAAAGCCCTGGTTGTCGAGCAGCAGCGCCTCGTCATAGCCCATGCGGGTCACTTCGAGGTTGGCGAGGATCGAGTTCGGGTAGGTGGCGGCGACCTTGGCGCGCGGCATCGTCGAGTTGACGTGGTGGCGAGTGTAGGACGAGGTCTTCACGCGGATGCCCTTCTCCAGGCCTTCCTCGCCGAGGTAGGCGCCCCAGGGCCAGGCGGCGATGGCGACATGCACGGTCGCGCCCACGGTGGAGATGCCCATCTTCTCCGAGCCATAGTAGGCGATCGGACGCAGGTAGCAGGATTCGAGCTTGTTCGCGCGCACCACCTCCTTCTGGGCCTCCATGAGCTCATCCTTCGAGTACGGGATGTCCATCATGTAGATCTTGCCGGAGTTGATCAGGCGCTGGGTGTGCTCGGCAAGACGGAAGATCGCGGTGCCCTTGACGGTGTTGTAGGCGCGCACGCCCTCGAACACGGCGAGACCGTAGTGCAGGGAATGGGTGAGCACGTGGGTGGTCGCCTCGCGCCACGGAATGAGCTTGCCGTCCTGCCAGATGAAACCGTCGCGGTCAGCCATGGACATGATGAAGATCTCCGCCTCTAAGTGTGTTCGAGAGTAGTCGTGGGGCCCCGCTGTAACCGAGCAAGGGCCAAAGCCTGACAATTCTAGCGTAAAGGCGGGGCGCGGCGGGCGGTCGTGGGTGTTGCCCGCCGCACGCGGTAGAATACGCGGCTGCACCGGCGTGGAGCTGAAAGTGAAGGAACGCATCTGGAAACCCAACGTCACTGTTGCCGCGGTGGTCGAGCGCGATGGCCGCTTCCTGCTGGTCGAGGAGGAGACCGATGAAGGTCTGCGGCTGAACCAGCCGGCGGGCCATCTCGAGGAAGGCGAGACCCTGGTCGACGCCACGGTGCGTGAAACGCTGGAGGAGACGGCGTGGGGCTTTACCCCCGAATACCTCGTCGGCATTTACCAGTGGACGCGCCCGCAGGGTGATATCACCTACCTGCGGTTCGCGTTCGGTGGCCGGCTGGGGGGCGAGGAGGCGGGGCGGGCGCTGGATCAGGGAATCGTGCGTGCGCTGTGGATGACGGCCGACGAGGTGCGCGCAAGCACGGCGCGTCACCGCAGCCCGCTGATCCTGCAGTGTGTGGAAGACTGGATTGTGGGCCGGCGCTTTCCGCTCGCGCTGCTCAGCGCATCCTGAGCGTGGTGCGACGGATCTCGCTTTCGGGCGGGCTCGGCCGCAGGGGGCTGGCCGGGCTGCTGTGTGCCGGACTGCTGGCGGGGATGGTCCCGGTGGTCGGGGCCGATTCAGCAGGCGTCCGCCATTCCCCGGCCGTGGTCATGGTGTGCCACAACTACGGCTGTGCCAAGCAGGCTGCCGTACGCATCGACACCAGCACGCTGTGGTGGATAGATGACGTCCTGCAGGCGTCGGCAGATGCCGCCGCCGAGCGGGAGGCGTTGAGCAGGGTACTGGCACAGCTGTATCGGCTGGCGGCGCGGCAGTCGCCGGTCGGCAACGACCGCGCCGGCAACTTTCTGGACGATGGCGTGGAAGGACGCATGGACTGCATCGATCACGCCACCACCAGTACGCGCTGGCTGGCCTTGCTAGAGGCGCGCGGCATGCTGCGCTTTCATCGCGTGCTCGAGCCGGCACGGCGTACGCGCTTCATCCTGCAGCACTTCAGCGCGGTGGTCGAGGTCCTGGCGCAAGAACCGGCCGCGGATGCGCCCGCCCTCGAGCCTGCCATGCTCGCCGCTGCAGAGCATGGCGCAGCGCGCTACGATGTCGCGCCTGAGCACGCACAGGCACCGGCGACTGTCGCCGGAGAACGTTTTGCGATCGACGCATGGTTCGTCGATCACGGCGAGCCGGCAGTGGTCCTGCCGCTCGACGAATGGCTAAAGGGAGGCGGACCGAATGTCCATTAAGGACCCGAACGGGATGAAGGTGGTCGTCGGCATGTCTGGCGGGGTGGATTCGTCGGTGACGGCGCTGTTGCTCAAGCAGCAGGGTTATGACGTTACCGGGCTGTTCATGAAGAACTGGGAGGATGACGACGACTCCGAGTACTGCTCGAGTCGCCAGGATCTCGTCGATGTCGCTTCGGTGTGCGACGTGATCGGCATCGAGCTCGAAGTCGTGAACTTCAGCAAGGAGTACAAGGACCGCGTGTTCGCCGACTTCCTGCGCGAGTACGAGGCGGGCCGCACGCCCAATCCGGACGTGCTGTGCAACTCTGAGATCAAGTTCCGTTGCTTCCTCGATCATGCCATGCAGATGGGCGCAGATCGGATTGCCACCGGACACTACGCGCAGGTGCGCGAGTGGACGAACGACGGGCGTACCGAGTTCCAGCTTCTCAAGGCCGAGGATGGCACCAAGGACCAGAGCTACTTCCTGTACCGCCTCGGTCAGGCACAACTGGCAAGAACCTTGTTTCCGCTCGGTACGCTCTACAAGCGCGAGGTGCGCCGGATTGCCGAGCAGGCCGGGCTGCATGTGGCGGCGAAGAAGGACTCCACTGGCATCTGCTTCATCGGCGAGCGCCCGTTCCGCGAGTTCCTGATGCGGTATCTGCCTACGCAGCCGGGCGAGATCCGCGCGCTTGACGATGGTCGACTGCTCGGAGAACACCAGGGCCTCATGTACCACACCATTGGCCAGCGCAAGGGGCTGCACATCGGCGGCATCAAGGGTAACCAGGATGAGGCGGGCGAGCACGATGCCTGGTACGTCGCCAGCAAGGACATCAAGGCGAACGTGCTCTACGTGGTGCAGGGGCATGCGCATCCCGCGCTGCTCAGGGAGCGTTTGCTCGCGACCGATCTCAACTGGATCGCCGGCCGCGACCCCCACACGAACTGGGTCTATACCGCCAAGCCCCGTTACCGCACGCCCGACCAGCCCTGCGAGATCGACCGCATCGCCGATGGTCGAGCCGAGATCGCCTTTGCCCAGCCGCAATGGGCGCTGACGCCGGGTCAGAGTGTGGTCGTCTACGAGTCGAAGGTCTGTCTGGGCGGCGGCATCATCGTCTGAGCACCGCCGGGGCGGTCTGCCCGCGCTTGCGCGGGCGACTGCCGACCACTGCCAGCGCGGGCCGTGCTGCAGCCTGGGCGAGTGCCGCGTAGGTCTCGCAGCGCTCGATGTACTCACGCGCACTCTTGGGCATCGTCACGCGTGCCCGCGTGATGTCGGTGAGCAGATTGCGTCCTTGCAGGATCAGGCGAAGGCCGTCGGCGGCAAGCTGGTGCTCTGCCGGCGTGGAGGTGGGCGACAGACAGGGGGCAACGGCGCCGAGGCGCTCCGATGCGACCACGAAGTCGGCCCAGACCTCGAAGATGTCCGGATCGGTGCGCAGCGTCTCGCATTTGACCTTCGCGATGCGGGCAAATTCGAGCACCAGGGGGTCTATGCCCTGGAAAAGCGGCGACCCGGCAAAGGTGGCCGCCATGACGGTGGCGATGCGGTCTATCTCGCGCAGGGCCTGCGCGATCTTGATGTAACGGCTTTCGTAGAAAGCCTCCACCGGGATCGAGAACGCGCGGAAAGGCTCGCCCCAGAGCTCGTCGATGCCCTCGTCCCCGCTGCGATGCAGTACCAGGCGTCCAAGGTTCAGCGCTTCCTGCAGGCACAGCCCGCACTCGCGCATGAGCGCGTTGTCGGTGTCGATTTCGATGCCGAGTTCCTGCAACTCGACCAGTTTGGTGAAAATGTCGGTCGCGCGGTTGAACAGGGCGCCGGCGAACATGGCCCCCTTGACGCGTTTGCGCGCGGGCTCGGTCTCGGCTTCGTAGGCGCGGCGGGCGTCGTCCAGGCGTTTGCCGGGGATGTTGATGCCGTGCTCGACGTGATTGAACAGGCGCCGCGTCAGGGCCTGGATGAGCTGCTTCTTGGCTTGCAGGGAATCAGCCGGCGGATCGTAGACCTTCAGCCAGTAGCCGTCGTGGTGGATGCGCCGCACGCCCTCGATAGTGGCGAGGGTGCCGTCGGGGATGGGCTCGTCCATGATCGGGCTGTTCGCTCTGCGGTTGACCGGGCTGGTAAGGATACGCCGCGCTTCAGGCGCTTCCAAGCGGCCTTCTGGCTGCAGATGCCGCGCGCGCCCGGCGTTCGCGATGCAGGCGGCGCCATTTGTTGACGACCTTGAAGCGCCAGAACAGCTGCGCGCCCCAGTAGGCGATGAGCGAGCCGGTGACTGCCATCATGACCATGCCTACCAGTAGCGGCTGGCCGATGCCCGATACCCAGGCCCATGCCTGTGCCAGGGAGTCGATCATGCGGATGGGCGCCTCGACATCCTCGGGCGTCAGGTCGGGCGGCGTACGGGTGCCGATGACGCCTGCGCCGAGGCGGTAGGCAAAATAGTAGATGGGCCCGTAAGTGAGCGGGTTGCTGACCAGCGTGGAGACGGCGGCGATCCAGAGATTGCCGCGCAGGACGAGCGACGCGATGGCCGCCGCAGGAATCTGCGCGATCGGGATCATCAGGCCGAAGAACACCCCCATCGCCACCCCGCGTGCGACTGCACGACGGTTGATGTGCCACAGCAGCGGATCATGAATACGCGGCCCCAGCCAGCGCAGCATGCGGCTTTGCGTGATGGCTTCGCGAGAGGGCAAAAAACGTTCGAACATGTTCCGTTCCGGGCCGAAGACGGCATCTTACGCATTGCGCGGCAAAGCACAAGCGTCCGCCCGCAGGCCGCGCAGGCGGCGGCCATGCTCCGGCGTCGTACGATTCTGAACCCTTCAGACCGCGGGTGCCGTGAGGAATTCACTCCTTGCCGTACACTTGCGTCGGCTGGCACCGGCGCTGCTGCAGTCAAGCGAAATCGCTCGGGATCACCGCTCTCAGCACGGTCTGGCTTTCGCCCTCGCGGACGCGGTTGGTGAACCACCACAGCGCGCCCTTCTTGATCGTCCAGTCGGCCTCCTGCCCGGCCAGCAACAAGGCGGCAAGGCGGCCCAGAGCCGGTTGGTGGCCGACTACCAGTGCGGCGCCACTCGCGTCCGGCCAGCCCGTGGCAGCGAGCAGGTCGGCGACGTTGCCATCGGGCCCCAGGCTGGGCACGACCTGGAAGCTGTCGGTGAAAGCGGTTGCCGTCTGGCGGGTGCGCACGGTGGGGCTGACGAGGATCTTGAGTTGTTTTGGACGGTGCTCATCCAGCCAGGCAGCGACCTTGCGCGCCTGTTTGTGGCCGCGCGCGGTGAGTTCCCGAGTGTGGTCGGGGCTGCCGTCCACGGCTTCGGCGTGACGCCACAGCAAGAGATCCATGTCTTCCTTCCGGGATGGTGGGGTCGGCATCATTGCGTAGGCATGTTGCAGCGGCGTGACGGCTTGTCATGCCGTTGCGCGCGGCATCGCGCCGGGCAGGTGTCGTTCACCATGGTTTCTTGCCCCACAGCAGGGGCTCGCAGTCCTGCAGCACCCGTCGGCGCAGGCGCGCGTAACGGGATGCGTGCCAGCCCAGTACGAAGGCCGCGCCGCTGGCCGTGGCCGGGGTTTCCTCTGCCCACAGACGCAGGCGCTGATGTGCGGTGTCGACGTCTTGCAGGAAGCCGAGTGTGCTTTGCGCCCGAACCATGCCTTCGAGGTAACGCCCCATCGTCTTGGCCTGGAACAGCGGGCCGAAGAACTCGACCCCATAGCGCAACTGCTTGAAGCCGATGCGCAGCGCGTGCAGACGCTCCGGGACAAGGGCCGACGCCGCCTCGAACTGGCGCCGTGCGCGCTTGCGCAGGCGGTCCAGGCGCAGCCGGGCGAAGGTGCGCAGGTCCGCTGCGATGGCAAGGCTGTTGGTGGGCAGGCGCATCAGCGCGGCGCTGAACTCGAGCAGCAGGCGTCCCTGTGTGGCCATGTCGAGGCTGTGGGACGCCTTGCTGCGTGCCTCGTCGCGGGTGCGATGAGCCTTGTCCAGCAAGGCTGCGAGCGCAGCGGCATCGGCCAGACCTTCGGCGCTGACGGCGTCGAGCAGTTCGGTGCAGAACACGTCGAGGTCGCGGGCATCGCCGAAGCGGCTGGCATTGTCGCGCAGGCGTGCGTTCCACTCGCCTACGAAATCCGTGGGCAGCGCCGGCGCGAAAGACTTGAGCAGCGCGCGCAGGCGGCGCTGCGAGACGCGCAGCTGGTGGATGAAGTCAGGGTGGATGCTGTCCGTGTCCGGGTGCGCCAGTGCAGCGGCGGCGTTGGCCTGCCACTGGCGTACGCAGGACTGGGCAAGGCAGCGGAAGGCTTCGACCACGTTCTGTCCGGGCCTGATCGGCGAGGGTTCGGAACGCACCACGTCAATCGGGGCGCCGAGGAACAGCCTGTAGCCGCGTTCGGCCTTGGAAATGTCCGAAGGCATGAGGGGAATATCCTGCGCGAGCGTGCACGCCAGCTCGAGCAAGTCCTGGGCGCGCCCCTCCTCGAGCTCGAGTTCCAGTTCGCAGATAGGGGTGCTGCGTTGCTCACCGTCGGCAGTGCTCAGCAGCACATCGCCGGTGTCGATCATGAGCAGGATGCTCAGCCCCGGGCGCGGGGCATAGCGCCGGGTCTCGCGGCGGAAGCGGGTGGTGAATACGGGCACCAGGGCTTCGCCGTGGCGGTGCAGCAGCTTTGCGGCCTCGGGGGCATCGACCGCAGAAAAATCGAATGCGCCGGAATAGGCTTGTTCCCACTCGGGGCGCTGCGACAGGCCGCCGCTGGAAACTGCCGCGCACTTCACCGTCTGCAGCAGCTGTCGCCCCTGGCGCCGGATGCGGACCGCCACACGACGCGATTTGAGGCTTAGTTCGGGGGTGTCGAAATAGGTGTTGTCGAGGGTGACGGCATTGCCCAGCTTGTCGCATTCACTCACCAGCGGGTGGCGGCGAAGGGCTGCGAGTGCCCGTTTGGGCAGCGTCAGCTTGAGTTCGATTTCCTGGTTCATCGAGTGCAGTCCCTTGGCGGGGCGAGAAGTGATATCCGGCCGATTCTAGTCGCCATGACGCGGTGCGTCATGCTTGCTTTCATGACATGAAATATTTCATCTCTCATCTCCATGTGCCGCGCCGGGTCAGGGGGTTCGCCTCACTCGTCGAAGATGTGTCGCCACAGCGCCTGTACGGGTTCGCGCGCGGTCTCGGCCTCTTCGGGGTGGATGCGCGAGGGCCGGTCGTTGAGGCGCTGGCGGTGCTGCAGGCGGCGCAATTCACGGTAGCTGTCGGCGCAGGCGGCGGCGAGGGGGGGCGGGATCAGACCGAGTTCGCCGGCGATGCGCAGCAATGCGATGTTGCCGAGGTTGCCGGTGAGTTCGGGGTGGCGGTGGGCGTGGCCGAGCACGAGATACTGGATCAGGAACTCGACGTCGATGAGTCCGCCGCGGTCGTGCTTGAGGTCGAACAGCTCGCTCTTGCCCGAGTGTGCGTCCCGCATCTTGTGGCGCATTCCGAGCACCTCGGCGCGCAGCGTGCCGAGGTCGCGGGGCAAGCGCAGCACATCGCAGCGGATGCGCTCGAAGGCCTCGCCGAGTGCTCGATCGCCGGCCGAGAAGCGCGCTCGGGTAAGGGCCTGGTGCTCCCACACCCAGGCCGATTCGAGCTGGTACTTGCGGAAGGCCTCCAGCGAGGTCGCGATCATTCCCGACTCGCCGTTCGGGCGCAGGCGCAGGTCGGTGTCGAAGAGCTGGCCGGCGGCGGTCTGGCTCGACAGCCAGGTGTTGGTGCGTTGCGCGAGCCGGGTGTACATCTCCGCCGCCTCGGGGGCTTCGTCGTCGTAGAGGAACACGATGTCGAGGTCCGAGGCGTAGCCAAGCTCCTTGCCGCCGAGCTTGCCGTAGCTGATCACGGCGAAGCGTGGCGTGTCGCGGTGGCGGATCTTGATCCGTCGCCAGCACAGCGGCAGGGTCAGGTCCAGCATGATGTCCGCCAGTTCGGAGAGGTGGTCGGCGAGCTTCTCCACCGTGAGCAGGCCGGCGATGTCCTGCGTCAGCAGGCGGAATACCTGGGCGTGGTGCTGTTCGCGCATCACGTCCATCTGGCGCTCCATGTCGGGTTCGAGGGCCTCGAGTTCGCTGCCGAGCGCGGCGCGGAAGGCTTTCCAGTCGGGGGCGGTGTCGAGGTTGCGGGCGTCGAGCATCTCGTCGAGCAGGATCGGGTGCCGGGTCAGGAACTGTGCGCCCCAGCGCGAGGCGCTCATCAGGTCGGCGACACGGCGCAAGGCCTGAGGGTATTGCTGCAGCAACGCCAGATAGGCGCCGCGGCGGCCGATCGCCTCCATCAGGTCGAGGCAGCGCGCCAGCGTGTCGTCGGGGCCCGGTGTGGAGGCTGCGGCTTCGATGACGCGGGGAATGAGCGCATCGAAGCGGCCCTTGATGTTGTTGGGCAGTTGCCGGTAGCGTGGGCTGGCATGGATCGATGCAAGGCGCTCGGCGCCGCTGCGCGGGTGCCGGTAGCCGAGTTCGCCAAGCACCGGGGTGACGGTCTCGATATCCTCGGCGCCCTGCCAGGTTGCGTCCAGGCTGTGGTCTTCGTCCGAGGGGTCGCCGAACACACTGTCGAAGTGCTGGCTGACGATGCGACGGTGTGTGTCCAGCGCCGTCATGAGCTCGGCATGGCTGCCGAAGCCCATGGCCTCGGCGATCAGCTGCTGGTCGGCTGCGCTCTGCGGCAGGTCGTGGGTCTGTGCGTCGTCGAGGTACTGCAGGCGGTGCTCGAGGCGCCGCAGGAAGACGTAGGCGGCGCCGAGTTCCTCCACCGCGGTAGTCGCAAGGATGCCGCGTTCGGCGAGCAGGGCGAGCACCTTCTGCGTCGGGCGGACCTGCAGCGCGCTGTCGCGGCCGCCGCGGATGAGCTGGAAGACCTGGGCGATGAACTCGATCTCGCGGATTCCGCCCGGGCCGAGCTTGACGTTGTGCGCGCGGTCGCGGCGCGCGACCTCGCGGCGGATCTGCGCATGCAGGTCGCGCATGGCGTTGATGGCGCCGAAGTCGAGGTACTTGCGGAACACGAAGGGGCGGGAGAGCTTCTCGAGCTCGGTCCAGCGCTCACCGAGCATGACGCGGGCCTTGATCCAGGCGTAACGCTCCCATTCGCGCCCCTGGGTGATGAAGTAGTTCTCCAGCATGTCGAGGCTGCCCACCAGCGGGCCCGAATCGCCGTTCGGACGCAGGCGCATGTCGACACGGAAGACCTGGCCGTGCTCGGTCACCTCGGCGAGTGCCTTGATCAGCTGCTTGCCGAGGCGCTCGAAGAACTCGAAGTTGCTGATCACCTTGGCACCGCCGGTGTCGCCGTCCTCGGGGTACAGGAAGATGAGGTCGATGTCGGAGGACACGTTGAGCTCCCGCCCTCCCAGCTTGCCCATGCCGATGACGAGCAGCTCCTGCTCCCAGCCGGTAGGCGACAGCGGCTGTCCGTAGCGCTGCACCAGGGCTGCCCGCAACACGTCGTGGGCATGGCGCACGGCGACCTCGGCGAGCACGGTCATCGTCTCGGTGACCTCGGCAAGGGGAGCGCCCAGGCGCAAGTCGCGGACGATGAGATTGCACATCACCCAGCTGCGCAGTCGGCGCAGCGTCGGTCCGAGCGCGCTTTCGGCGTCGCTGAACGCCGTTTCGCGCTCGGCGATGAAGCGCTGCATGTCCTCGGCCCTGAGTGGCTGGCCCAGGCTTGCCGCCAGCGCGGGGGCGAGCCAGGGCTGGCTGTCGAGCATGCGGCTGAGATAGCGCGAGTACCTGCGCGCCTCGACGACGGCGGTTTCGTATTCGTTCGCGGGGGCGGGTGACGAGGCAAACATGGCGAAGCTCCGCTGCGGGCGCAGTGTTCGTTGGTAAAATGCGCGCTGGGTCGGCCCTGAGGCGAGGGGCGGCAGACACACATTCTATCCATGCCGGCTATCGCCCGGCAGGCCAACACCCCTTTTCATGAGCGATGCCCTGACCCCCGGCAGTTCCGATTTGCCGCCCACGCCGCGTGCCCCGGCTTCCGGCTGGCGCCGCCTCGTCGCGTGGTGTCTCAAGCTGATCATGCTGGCCTGGCTGTTGGGCGCCGGGGCGGTGTTGGTGGTGCGCCATGTGCTGATGCCCGCAGTGGGCGATTTCCGCGACGACATCGCGGCGGCAGTGACGGCCAGCCTCGGAGTCGAGGTGTCGATTGCGGCCGTCGAGGGGCGCTGGGCCGGATGGCGGCCGAGGCTGCTGATCGAGAACCTTCGCATCGCAGATGCCGATGGGCGTCCGGCGTTGGTGCTGCCAAAGGTAGATGCCACCCTGGCATGGTCCTCGCTGTTGCGTTTGCAGCCCCACTTCCATCGCCTCGATATCGCCGCGGCCGAGCTCGATGTGAGGCGCGAGGCCGATGGAACGATCCTGGTCGCCGGCCTGGTGGCGGACACGAGCGGGGGCGAGGAGGGCAAGGGGCTCGAGTGGTTGCTCGCTCAGCGCCAGATCGTCATCCACGATTCGCGACTGCGCTGGACCGACAAGGTCCGAGGCGCGCCTGCGCTGGAGCTCGATCAGCTCGAGTTCCGCCTTGATCAGCGCGCCTCGCCAGCCCGTTTCGCCCTGCAGGCACGGCCGCAACAGGCGCTCGCCTCGACCCTGGTCGTGCGCGGAGAACTCGACCGGCTCGAGCTGCCTGGGGCGGCGCAGGCCGGTGAGCTCGAGGCGCGCATGTACATGGAGCTCGAGCGCGCCGACCTCGGTGCATGGACGGCCTGGATCGATTACCCGCTTCCGCTTGCCGGGCATGGAGGGGTGCGGGCCTGGTTCGAGGCCTCGGCCGGTGGTGCGCTCGACATGACCGCAGACGTCGTGCTCGATGGCGTCGTGGCGACACTTGCGCCTGGCCTGCCGGAGCTTGCGGTGAGCCATCTCGACGGCCGCCTGTCACTTCAGCGCAAGCTGGGCCTGCTGCGCTTGAGCGGGCAGCAGCTCGCGCTGCGCACGGTGGCGGGCCTTGCCGTGGCGCCAACCGACTTCGATGTGCAGCTGCGAAAGGCGCCCGATGGCGCGCAAGCTGGCGGCAGCGTGACGGCGAGCCACCTCGATCTCGCCGCACTGGCAGGGCTTGTGGCTTACCTCCCGGTCGATGAGGGCGTGCGTGCGCGCCTCGCGGGGTTGGCTCCCCATGGCCGTGTCGACGATCTCAGCCTGAGCTGGGACGGCGACGCCTCGGCACCCCAGGCGTGGCGCGTGAGGGCGCGCTTTGCCGAGCTCGGCCTGCTCGCGCGCGATGGCTTGCCGGGCCTGGGCGGGGTGTCGGGCACGATCGACGGCGACCAGCGCGGAGGCCGTTACCGGATCGATGCGCGTACGGCGCACCTGGACCTGCCGGATGTGTTCGAGTCGGGCCGCCTGGCGTTTGACCGCTTGCGCGCCGAGGGGAGCTGGCTGCGTCGCGAGAGAGGGCTTGAAATCGCACTCGATGGTGCAGAGTTCGACAACATCGACGCCGCTGGTACGGCGTCCGGGCGGTACTGGCCGGGCCGCGAGGGGGCGGGCGAGATCGACCTCCAGGCCAGGCTCAGCCGTGCCGAGGGCACGGCGGTGTGGCGCTACCTGCCGCGCGTGGTCAATCGCCACACTCATGACTGGGTGCGCACCGCCATCCGCGCCGCCGTGGTGCCCGAGGCGCGCCTGCGCCTGCGCGGCCGGCTGGCCGACTTCCCCTTCCGGGATGGTGATGGCACCTTCCTGGTCAGCGTTCGGGTGGAAGATGCCCTGCTCGACTATGCACCTGGCTGGCCGTCGATCGAGGGCATTCATGGCGAGGTGCGCTTCGAAGGGCCTGGCATGCGCATCCTTGCCGACCGCGGGCGTGTCCTCGGCGTCGACTTGGCGGGGGTGGTGGCCGACGTGCCGGACCTGGACCAGCGTCCCACCGAACTCATGACCATCACCGGTCAGGCGCGGGGCGCGACGGCCGATTTCCTGCGCTTCGTGTCCGCCAGCCCGGTGTCGCGGCGCATCGGAGGTTTCACCGACGGCATGCGCGCAGAGGGGAAGGGAGAGCTTGAACTCAAGCTGGTGATGCCGTTGCGTAGCGTGATCGATACCACGGTGGAGGGCGAGTACCGCTTTGCGGCCAACCGCATTGCGCTGGTCGAGGGCCTGCCGGCGCTCGAACGCGCGGCCGGGCGTGTGCGCTTCACCGCTGACAGCCTCGCCATTCCCGAGGCGCGCGCGCAGTTGTTCGGGCATCCGCTACGCCTGAGTGCGCGGACCGCCACCGACGGCAGCGTGCGCTTCGAGGCAGCAGGCAAGGCTGACGCAGCGGCGCTCAGGGCAGCCTACGACATTCCCCTGCTCGATGGCCTGTCGGGAACGGCGGCGTGGTCGACCAGCGTCCTGGTCGGCAAGGACGGTACGCGTCTGGAAGTGAGCTCCGATCTGTTGGGGGTAGCTTCCAGCTTGCCGCCGCCGGTGAACAAGCCTGCCAGCGAGAGCTGGCCGCTGAAGCTGGCGGTCAGCTACCCGGCCGGGCAGGCGCACAGTGAGCTCGTGCTCGGGCTCGGCGGGCTGGTGCGCGCCGAGCTCCAGCGCTCCGACGGGCAGTGGACGAGCCTGAGCGGTGGGGTCGCGCTGGGCCGTGCGACGGCTGATGCGGTGCCGCGATCGTCCTCCGGGGTGGCGGTCGCGGGCGTGCTCGATGGCCTCGATCTGGATGCATGGCGGCGTGTGCTCGAAGCCGGTGACGATGACGGGAACGATGCCGTGGCCGAGCGTGGTGGTGATGGCCTGGCGGCCTTGCCACTGGCCGCCGTCGCGCTTGCGGCCGATGAGCTTACTGCCTTCGGTCATCGTCTGCGCGCGGTGGACCTGCGTGCAGTGCCCGACCAGGGGGGCTGGAAGGCGCGCATCGACAGCGATCTCGCTGCCGGCGAGCTTGACTGGCGCAGTGCGGGCAGTGGTGCTCTGGCAGCGCGGCTGCGCTTCTTGCGCATTGGTGCGGCGGATGCGCAGAGCCGTGCCAGTGGCACCGAGGCTGCAGAGGCCCGGATCGGGGATACACCCCCCCGCCGTTTGCCTGCCCTGGATGTGGTGGCTGAGCGCTTCGAGCTGCGTGGGATGGATCTCGGTCGCCTCGAGGTTCTTGCCCGCAACCGTGGCGGTCTATGGGAGCTGGACCGCTTCGCGATCGCCAATGATGATGGGCGGTTGTCCGGGAGCGGGCAGTGGCTGGCTGCAGGGCGCCAGCGCACGCGCATGGAGTTCAGTTTCGATACCGCCGACGTCGGACGCTTCTCGCGTCGTATCGGCTACCCTGACGTCGTACGCGGTGGTCAGGCAGCGCTGAGCGGCGAGCTTGGCTGGCAGGGCGCGCCGACCGCGATCGACTACGCGTCGCTGGCCGGTCGTCTGCAGCTTGAGGCCGGGGCCGGCCAATTCAACAAGCTCGAGCCTGGAGTCGGGCGCTTGCTCGGCATTCTCAGCCTGCAATCCTTGCCGCGGCGCATTACACTCGATTTTCGCGACGTGTTCTCGGAAGGATTCGCCTTCGATCGCATTTCCGGTAGCATCGACGTGACCGCGGGGGTGATGCGCACCGACGACCTCGAGATCCGCGGGCCGGCGGCGCGGGTGCGGATGAGCGGTACGACCGACCTCGTTGCCGAGACCCAGGACTTGCGCGTGATCGTACAGCCGACGCTGTCCGAGTCGATCGCCATCGGTGCGGCGGCGGGCTTGCTCAATCCGGCTGTGGGGGTTGTCACCTATCTCGCCCAGAAGGTGCTCAGCGACCCGATCGAGAAGCTGTTCGCGTTCGAGTATGCCGTTACAGGCAGTTGGGTAGACCCACAGGTTGCCAAGCGTGGCAACGTCGAGTTGCCGCCCGCTCAATGACGTGAATGGGGATCCTGCCAGCCCTGCGACTTGTCCTCGAGTACGCTATATGACCATTACCAAGCCTGCCGAATCTGTCGAAGCCGCCCTGCCTGAGGCGCCCGTCCGCATCGCCGCCGTGCAGACCGTGTCGGGCCCCGATGTCGACGCCAACCTGAAGGCCGTGGATGCGTTGATTGCCGAGGCCGCGGCGGAGGGTGCGTGTCTGGTCGCCCTGCCCGAGTATTTTCCGCTCATCAGCAGCGACGAGATGGCCAAGGTGCGCATCCGTGAAGCCGAGGGTGAGGGGCCGTTGCAGTCCTTTCTGGCCGATGCCGCGCGTCGCCATGGGGTCTGGCTGGTCGGCGGCACGATCCCGCTGCAGGCCGAGGTACAGGACAAGGTACGCAACAGCACCCTGGTGTTCGATGCCCAGGGCCGGCTTGCCGCGCGCTATGACAAGATTCATCTGTTCGGCTTTCAGCGTGCCGAGGAGCGCTACGACGAGGCTGCCACCATCGAGCCGGGCAGCACGCCGTGCTGCTTCGACTCTCCAGCCGGACGCACGGCCTTGTCGGTGTGCTACGACCTGCGCTTCCCCGAGCTTTTTCGTGCCATGGGCGAGCTTGACCTGATCGTCCTGCCTGCCGCCTTCACGTACACGACGGGGAGAGCGCACTGGGAGGTTCTGTTGCGCGCGCGCGCGATCGAGAACCAGTGCTACGTCATGGCGCCGGCCCAGGGCGGTCGCCACCCCAACGGGCGCGTCACCTGGGGGCACAGCATGATCATTGACCCCTGGGGCGAGGTGCTCGCCTGTCGCGAGGTCGGCGAAGGGGTCGTTGTCTCCGAACTGGATCCTGCGCGCATCGCTGCGGTGCGCGAGAGCCTGCCTGCGCTGCGTCACCGCCGCCTGGGCTGAGCATGCACTCCTTTAATCCCGAAGATCGTTTTGGTGTGGGGCCGGTCAACGCTGGCGACACCTGCAAGGAATTCCAATGAGCAAGTCCCAGAATCCACTCAAGGTCGCCGACCGTTACCTGCTCTCGCCGTATGGCTTGGGCGAGGCCGAGCTCGAGAAGACCTTCCGCAAGCTGATGCGCCACGATATCGACTTTGCCGACCTGTACTTCCAGTATCAGCGCTCGGAGGCCTGGAGTCTGGAAGAGGGTATCGTCAAGTCGGGCAGTTTCGACATCGAGCAGGGCGTGGGTGTGCGCGCGATCAGCGGCGAGAAGACAGCGTTCGCCTATTCCGACGACATTTCGCTTGATGCCCTGGTCGGCGCTGCCACGGCTACCCGTGCCATCGCCGCCGCAGGCGAGCGGCGCAAGGTGGATATGCGTGCGCACAAGCTCAAGCGCCGCCTTTACCGCGCTGACGACCCGCTCGACTCGCTGGACGACACCGCCAAGGTGCGCCTGCTCGAACGCCTCGAGCGCTTTGCTCGTGCGGAGGATCCCCGCGTCACCCAGGTCATGGCCCATGTTGCCGGCTCGTGGGAGGTAGTGATGGTGGCGCGCAGCGATGGTCATATGGCTGCGGACGTTCGGCCGCTGGTGCGGGTGTCGATCACCGTCATCATGGAGGAGGACGGTCGCCGCGAGCAGGGTAGCGGCGGCGGCGGCGGCCGTTACGATTACGGTTATTTCTGCGACGATCGCCTGCACGACTATGCGCGCGCGGCGGTGCATCAGGCCCGCGTCAACCTTGGCGCCGACCCGGCACCGGCCGGCACCATGCCGGTGGTGCTGGGGCCGGGCTGGCCGGGCATCCTGTTGCACGAGGCCATCGGCCACGGTCTGGAGGGGGACTTCAACCGCAAGGGTAGCTCGGCCTTCTCGGGGCGGATCGGCCAGCAGGTGGCGGCGAAAGGCGTTACCGTGGTCGATGACGGCACGCTGCAGGACCGGCGCGGTTCGCTGTCGATCGATGACGAGGGCAACCCGACCGAACGCACGGTGCTCATCGAGGACGGCATTCTTACCGGCTACATGCAGGACATGATGAATGCGCGCCTGATGGGCATGCCGCTGACCGGCAACGGCAGGCGCGAGTCCTTCGCCCATCTGCCCTTGCCGCGCATGACCAACACCTACATGCTCAATGGCGACAAGGACCCCGAAGAGATCATCCGATCGGTGAAGAAGGGGCTGTATGCCGCAAACTTTGGCGGCGGCCAGGTGGACATCACCTCGGGCAAGTTCGTGTTCTCGACCGCCGAAGCCTACCTGATCGAGAACGGCAAGGTGACGCGCCCGGTCAAGGGGGCGACTCTGATCGGCAACGGTCCGGATGCGCTGACCAAGGTCAAGATGATCGGTAACGACATGATGCTCGACCCGGGCGTCGGCACCTGCGGCAAGGATGGCCAGAGCGTGCCGGTGGGCGTCGGTCAGCCGACGCTGCGGATCGACGGTCTTACCGTGGGCGGCACGGCCTGAAGCGGGCCGCCCACGGTTGGAGCGTTCAGGTCGAGGTCGGCTTCTGCGGCGTGCTGCCGTCGGCGCCGGCCTTCTTGTCGTCGGCGCAGCTATTGGCGGTGACTTGTGGCGCTGCCGCCTGCGGGCCTGCCGCGATCACGGGGCTATGCACCGACCAGGCCAGTGCGGTGGTGGCGAGGATGGTGGTTACGGTCTGACGCATGCTCATGCGGGTCTCCTTGAAGGGCAGCGGGTTTGTTCTTCGTCTGGCTGGTTCTCGGCGCGGAACGGCTCCGGCCTGAGCCCATGGCGCTGCAGCAGCCGGTAGAACTCGGTGCGGTTGCGATCTGCCAAGCGTGCAGCATCGGTGACGTTACCCGCGGTAAGTTTCAAAAGCTGTATCAGGTAGTTTCGCTCGAAGCGCTGTTTGGCCTCGGCATAGCTCAAGGCTTCGATCGGTTGTGCGCGCAACGCGCGCTCGACGAGGCTGCGCGGGACCAGGGGCGTGGTGCTGAGGGCACAGACCTGCTCGACCACGTTGTGGAGCTGGCGCACATTGCCCGGCCATTGGCTGATGGCCAGTGTCTCGAGCGCGTCGGCGGCGAATCCATTCACGTCCTTGCCATAGCGCCTGGCCAGTGTGCGCAGGAAATGCTCGGCGAGCAGCGGGATGTCCTCGCGACGCTCGGCAAGCGGCGGAAGGTCTAGGCTGACGACATTGATCCGGTAGTAGAGGTCCTCGCGAAACTGGCCGTTGCCCAGCGCGTCTTCCAGATTGCGGTGCGTGGCCGACAGGATGCGAAGGTTTACCGGACTCGCCTGCGTGCTGCCGACCGGCCGTACTGCGCGCTCCTGCAGGACACGCAGCAGCTTGATCTGCAGTGCGGGCGGCATGTCGCCGATTTCGTCGAGGAACAGGGTGCCGCCGTCTGCCGCCTGGATCAGGCCGGCGTGGGTTGAGGTGGCTCCGGTAAACGCCCCGCGTACATGCCCGAAAAGCTCGGATTCGAGCAGTTGGTCCGGGATTGCCCCGCAGTTGATCGCTACGAAGGGGCCTTGCGCGCGCGCGCTGGCGTTGTGGATTGCGCGTGCGAGGAGTTCCTTGCCGGTGCCGCTCTCACCCAGGATCAGGACGCTGGCGTCGGAAGCCGCGACCAGTCTCGCCTCGGCGAGCAGCGCGCGCATGCGGCTGCTGCGGCTGATGATGGCCTTGCACCAGTCGGCCCGGTCCCCTTCGGCAATGCTTGTCGAGGAGGCGTTTCCGAGCGCTTTGGCAATGCGGTCGAGCAGGGCCTGGCCGTCGAACGGTTTGGTCAGATAGTCGGCGACGCCGCGTGTCGTCGCGTCCACCGCGTCCGGGATGCTTCCGTGTGCGGTGATCATGATCACCGGCAGCGCGGGGTGGTGGCGCCGGATGTCTTCGAACAGCGTGAGGCCGTCGCCGTCGGGCAGGCGGACGTCGCTGAGGACGAGGTCGAAGGTCTCCATGGCCAGGCGCGCGTGCGCCGAGGCGATGCTGCATGCCGTGCTTACCCGATAGCCGTTGGCCTTGAGCCGCATCGACAGCAGGCGCAGCAGATCGGTGTCGTCATCGATGAGCAGCAGGCGTGCGGCGGCAGGGATCGGAGCTGTCGCCCTGGCGCTCATCGCGGAGCGAGGCCATTCTGACCGTAGGGTGGAACGCTCGAGGGCGCAGGCAGCGTGCGCTCTATTGCAGTCAGGGCATCGAGTTTGCGCTGCAACTCGGCCGCGTGCCTGCGGCTCGTGGCGAGCTCGCCCTTGTGCGTTTCGATTTCGCGCTCCAGGCGTTCGAGCTGGGCGGCCTGGCGTTGGCGTTCGCGGATCTGGGTGAGCAGAGCGCGTGCAAAGGGGTGATGGGCGCGCGCCTCGGTGCTGTCGTCCTCCAGCAGGTGCTCGAGCTGGCGGCGTGCTTCATTGAGCCGCGCGCGGTCGGGCTGGCTGGCCTGTACTGCTGCGTGCAGCCGATTCATGGCTGCCTGCTCGGATGGGGGCGCCTCCTCAGTGACCGTTGTTGCGTGCGGTGCGTCCCGGCCCGGAAGGTTCGTGCAGGCAGCAAGGGCAATGCATGCGAGGACGAGTGAGAGTGCGTGCCGTAGGCGCGCAGTCGGGTGTCGGTGCGGGTGTGCATCATGCATGGGGGAGCTCCAGCTGGAAGTGTGCGCCCTGCGGACTCGGCAGGGCCCTGGCGTACCCGCCATGCGCGGCGACGAACTCGCGCACGATGGCCAGCCCGATGCCGCTGCCCTTGGTGCTTGCGGTGCTGCTGCGGCTGCCGCGGAAGAAGGGTTCGAAGATCCGCTCAAGTTCCTCTTCGGCGACGCCCGGTCCGTCGTCGCGGCAGTCGATGATGACTTGAGGCTCCTGGACCTGGACATCGATGCGGATGCGGCCGTGCTCGGGACTGAAGCGGATTGCGTTGGCGATGAGGTTCGACAAGGCGATGCGCAGCTTGCTGACGTCGGCCGAAAGGATCGGCGCGTCACCTTCGATCCGAACCTCCAGCTTGTGCGCCTGGATGAGGAGCTGATGCTCGCTTACGACCTCGGACAGCAGCGGCAGCAGGGCAGTTGGCTTGCGGTCCAGGCGGCGCGCATCGAACTGGGTGGCGTTGTAGTGCAGGAGCTGTTCGATGCGCTCCTGCAGTGCGCGTGCACTGCTGTCCAGGATGCCGGCAACTTCGCGCTGTTCGGCGTTGAGTCGACCGAGGATGCCGTCGCTGAGTAGGGCGACCCCTTCGCGTAGGGACGCGAGTGGGGTCTTGAGCTCGTGCGAGACGTGGCGCAGAACCCGATTTCGGTTGGCTTCGAGTTCGGCCAGCCGCTGGCGCAGCCAGTCCAGGTGCTCGCCGAGTTGGCGCAAGTCGGCGGGTCCGCCGATGCGGATGGGCGATTCGAGATGGTTGTCGCCGAGTGCGGCGATGGCGCGTTCCATACGCGCGAGTGGACGCAGCAGCCACCATGATGTGAGCGCCGCGAGTACGCCCGCAAGTGCGACCGCCGCGAGAATGTGCTGGGCGAGCAGGTGCCGGCGGTACTCGAGCTCTGCCAGGAGGTCCTCGCTCTCACGCGCAAGACGCGCCTGGATGGTGCGCTCTACAGCCTCGCTCACCTGGCTCAGGGCGAGGAAGTCGGCGCTGAAGTCCGCTGCGGCTTGAGCGCCGCTCCCGTCGGGGGTGGTTTCGAGGCCTCGTTCGATGGCGGCTGCCAGGGCACGCCATTCGCCGACTGGCGCAGCAAGCCCTTGCGCACTGGCCTCGAGCGTGTCCAGAGCAAGGTGCGCTTCACTGAGGGCGTCGTCGAAGCGCTGCCGCAAGGCAGGTTCGCCCAGCACGAGGTACTGGCGGGCGCTGCGTTCCAGGTCCACTGAGCGCTCGCCGAGTACGCGTGAGGCGGCGGTGAGCGCCAGGGCGTTGCGCTTGCCGTCGTGGATCGAGCGCGCAAGCGCCTCCAGACTGAGCCATCCGCTCACTGCCGCGGCAGCCAGCACGCCCGCGATCAGTAGGAAGGCGGTGAGCATGGTGCTGCGAAACGAAGGGCGGAACATGGGCAGGCGGTCCCGGGAGGCTGAAGGGGAAGATGCCGTCGGCAAACGCGGGAGTGTAGGTCAGTCAGCCGAGGGCGGCGCGGACGCAAATGCAAGGTGAAGTAACGTCCGGCGCAGGAAGGCCTGTCGGTTGTCGCCTGCAAGCGACAGGGAGATTCGTTGCGCGATCAGGGGGATGGCGCTGGCAGGAGGGCATCGTGTCGGGCTGCAGCGACGCCAGCGCAGCTGCCCTGGGTTGGGAATGGGCTCGGGAATGAGCTGCAGGTTATTGAACTGCCTGCGGAAAGTGCCTGTGGCGAGGAGCCCGGCACGTTCCATGCTCATGGCTGACGATGGCAGCACAAGGACTGCATCAACCTCAAGGAGTCAGCATGTTCAACAAGCCCAATCTGTTTCACAAGACAGCCGAGATGCCTGCAGCCCGCAGCCCGCGTCCTCTTGGTGGTGCGGTCAGCGCACGGCCAGTGAGCCCGGAGATGCCGGCGACGCCAGCGGCTGCCGATGTCGCCGCAAGCGAGGCGGTCTCGGCAGCTCAAGGTAACGCGGTCGAGGCGGCGACGGCAGTGCCGACGGAGCGCAGCGGCGAGAGCCGCTTGATCGTCGGCCCCGACGTCAAGCTGAAGGGGGCCGAGATCCTTGATTGCGATACGCTCGTCGTCGAGGGGCGTGTCGAGGCCACCATGGACAGCCGCGTGCTTCGCATTGCCGAGGCGGGCGCCTACAAGGGCACGGTTGGTATCGACATTGCCGAGATCCATGGGCACTTCGAAGGAGAGCTGACCGCGCGCGTGCAATTGCTGATTCACTCGACCGGACGTGTCAGTGGCAAGATCCGCTACGGCAAGATCCTCATTGAAGAAGGGGGCGAGATCTCGGGCGACGTGCAGTCGCTGGTTGCGGGTGCGAAGGACGGGCTGCGCGCAGTGGAACGCACGGCCGATATGCGGCCCTTGGCCGCCGCTGGTTGACGCCGGCAGGCCCCGGCCGGTCCGGGGCTCAGCGCACTGCTGGCGTACCCGTATCCTGTCCGGCGGCAGCGAGTTGTTGCGGGTTCCAGCTCCAGTGCTGTTCCCACGCCGCGCGTACCAGGTTGGGATACTGCGCCTTGCCCAGGCTGCCGTTGTAGCGGCCCAGCGCGCGGAACAGGTCGCCCTTCTCGATGTCGAGGTAGTGGCGCAGGATGGTGCAGCCATAGCGCAGGTTGGTGCGCATGTGGAAGAGGTTGTCGTCCTCGCGGCCGATGACCTTGATCCAGAACGGCATCACCTGCATGTAGCCGCGTGCGCCCGCCGAGGAGATCGCGTACTTGCGGAAGGCGCTTTCGACCTGGATCAGGCCGAGCACCAGCTGGGGGTCGAGCCCGGCGCGGGTCGCCTCGTAGTGGATGCTGGTGAGGAGTTCCGTGCGGTAGACCTCGTCCGGGATCCGCCTGGCCAGCCGGCGCGACATCTCGGCGAGCCACTGTGCGCGTTCGCCGGCGTCCGGAATCGGCAGCATGGGGGCGGCAGCGTCGCTCACCGCGGCGTGCAGCGCAGCGCGGACACTGGCCGCCATGGGCTCGTACTGTTGTGCGCCGGCCTGCGCGCCGCCCGCTGCGAGCGCGAGCAGGCACGCGGCGGCAAGCTGGCGGAGCGGGGTGGGCAGGCGGCGCATTGCGGGCTCCCGGAGGCTCAACCCTGCTTGAGGCGGTCGAGCACGTGGCCGAGCACCTCGCCGACCGCCAGCTTGGCGGCGTCGGCATCGCGCCGGCCCTGGTATTCGACCACGCCTTCCTTGAGCCCGCGGTCGCCGATGGTGACGCGGTGCGGCACGCCGATGAGCTCCCAGTCGGCGAACATCACGCCGGGACGCTCGTCGCGGTCATCGAGGATGGCGTCGACACCGGTGGCGACGAGCGCGTCGTAGAGCTTCTGGGCCTCGTCGCGCACCGCCTGCGACTTGCCCCAGCCGACGGGGCAGATGACGACTTCGAAGGGGGCGATCGCGCGCGGCCAGATGATGCCGCGAGCGTCGTGGTTCTGCTCGATCGCGGCGCCCAGGATGCGGGTGACGCCGATGCCGTAGCAGCCCATCTCGAAGTGCTTGGGCTTGCCGTCCTCGTCGAGGAAGGTGGCGTTCATCGCCTTGGAGTACTTGGTGCCGAGATAGAACACGTGGCCGACCTCGATGCCGCGCTGGATGGCAAGCACGCCGCCGCCGTCGGGGCTGGGGTCGCCCTCGATCACGTTGCGGATGTCGGCCACCAGGTCGGGCTCGGGCAGATCGCGGCCCCAGTTGACACCGGTGAAGTGGAAGTCGGCGTCGTTGGCACCGCAGATGAAGTCGGCCATGTGGGCGACGGTACGGTCGGCGATGACCTTGACCGGCTTCTTCAGCCCGATGGGGCCGAGGTAGCCCGGCTTGCAGCCGAAGTGCTCGAGGATCTCGGCCTCGGTGGCGAAGCGGAAGCCGGACTTGAGGCCCGGAAGCTTGCCGGCCTTGACCTCGTTGAGCGCGTGGTCGCCGCGCACCAGCAGCAGCCACACGGTGACGCCGGCCGGCTTGCCCTTGTCGTCGATGTCGTCGGTCGCCAGCACCAGCGACTTCACCGTGGTGGCCAGCGGCACCTTGAGCAGTTCGGCAACGTCCTCGCAGGTGGCCTTGCCGGGTGTGGGGGTCTTCTCCAGCGCCTTGGCAGGTTCGGCACGGCGCGCGATCAAGGACACTGCTTCGGCGAGCTCGATGTTGGCGGCGTAGTCGGAGTCCGGGCAATAGACGATGGCGTCCTCGCCGGTGTCGGCGATGACCTGGAACTCGTGCGAACGATCGCCGCCGATAGCGCCGGTGTCGGCGGCCACCGCCCGGTATTCCAGGCCGATGCGGTCGAAGATGCGCTTGTAGGCGGCGAACATGATGTCGTAGCTGCGCCCGGCGGCTTCCTCGCTGCGGTCGAAGGAGTAGGCGTCCTTCATGGTGAATTCGCGCCCGCGCATGACGCCGAAGCGCGGCCGGCGCTCGTCGCGGAACTTGGTCTGGATCTGGTAGAAGTTCTTCGGCAGCTGGCGGTAGCTCTTCAGCTCCTGGCGCGCGATGTCGGTGACGACCTCCTCGGAGGTGGGCTGCAGCGCGAAATCGCGTTCGTGGCGGTCCTTGAAGCGCAGCAGCTCGTCGCCCATCTTGTCCCAGCGCCCGGTCTCGTTCCACAGTTCGGCGGGCTGCACCATCGGCATGGTCAGCTCCATGGCGCCGGCGCGGTCCATCTCCTCGCGGATGATGGTCTCGACCTTGCGGATGGCACGCAGGCCCATCGGCATGTAACTGTAGATGCCGGCGGCGACCTTGCGGATCATGCCGGCGCGCAGCATCAGCTTCTGGCTGACGACTTCGGCGTCCGACGGGGCTTCCTTGAGGGTGAACAGGTGGAACTGGCTGGCGCGCATGAGGGTCTTTTGCGTAGAAGGCGTTGTCGAGCGCGCGATTCTAGCGCATGGCGTGCATGACGATCGCGCGCTCGTCGTTCAGCGTAGGTGATGCACGGACATGGTGCGCTTTCAAACGGGGCGCAAGTGTGAAAAAATTGCCGTCAATAAACCGAATTTGAAGGTTCGACATGCTTGACCGTGAAGGCTTTCGCCCGAACGTCGGCATCATTCTGGTCAATTCGCGCAACGAGGTGTTCTGGGGCAAGCGCATTCGCGAACATTCCTGGCAGTTTCCGCAAGGTGGCATCAAGCACGGCGAGTCGCCGGAGCAGGCCATGTATCGGGAGTTGTTCGAGGAAGTCGGGTTGCGCCCGGAGCACGTCAAGATCCTCGGCCGCACGCGCGGCTGGCTGCGCTATGAGGTGCCGAAGCACTGGATACGGCGTGAATGGCGCAACACCTATCGTGGACAGAAGCAGATCTGGTTTCTGTTGCGTTTGGTGGGGCGGGATTCCGACGTGTGCCTGCGCGCGAGCTCTCATCCGGAATTCGATGCCTGGCGCTGGAGTGACTACTGGGTGCCGCTCGATGCGGTGATCGAATTCAAGCGTCAGGTCTACCAGATGGCGCTCATCGAGCTCGCTCGCATTCTCCATCGCTCGCGCGCATTCGAACTGCCCGAGCCCTACCGTCTGCCGGGCCTTGCAGAGCCGGCAGAGTTGGGGCCTCAAGGCTTGGGTGGGCCGGGCGCATAGATGTTGAATGCAGGCGTCGCCTGCGGGAAGCCTAAGGGGTGTGGCGCCTGCCGGCTTGCATGCGGGGCAGGCTGCTTGGTCCCAATGTGGAGATTGCACGTTTGAACTCGATTCTCCGTCGTATCGCCCCTGCGGGCCTGCTTGCCCTGGGTTGCTTTTCGGGGGGTGTTTCTGCAGGCCTGCTTTTTGACGCCGACCCGAACTGGAAAGAGAGCGAGGTGGTGATGCCTCCGCCCGTCGAGGAGTCGCGCCTCAGGGCGTTCTACGTCAGTGCGGCCACGCCCAATGCTTTTTTCGTCGACGAGGCCAGTCTCGCTGTTGGTGATGACGGCGTAGTGCGCTTCACGCTGGTCGTACGCACGCCCGGTGGGGCGCAGAACGTGACTTTCGAGGGGATCCGCTGCGCGACCGGTGAGCGTCGCCTGTACGCCACAGGCCGCGCGGATGGGTCTTGGGTGCCGGCGAGGAACGATACCTGGCAGCCGATCTCCGATAACACGTACAACCGCCCTCGCGCTGCCCTGGCGCAGGATTACCTGTGCGATGGCCCGGCCGCGCCCCGTAGTCGGCAGCATGCCTTGCAGCTGCTGCAACAGCGGCGCGACGTGATTCAGCCCTTCGGAGTCAGATAATGCTTGATCGTGCCATCATCGAGTTCGACAAGGCTTTGCGTACCGTGCTCGCACCGGCACGCAGCGTGCGTCCCGTGCCTGGTGAGGGAGTGCCGGATGCAATGCTTGACGACGCCGAGCGTCGGCACGCCGCAGCCCTCATGCGCATCAATCATGTTGGCGAGATCTGTGCGCAGGCTCTCTATCAAGGGCAGGCCATGATGTCGCGTGATCCGGCGATCCGCGACACCTTGCGTCAGGCTTCGCAGGAAGAGACCGAGCACCTGGCCTGGACCGAGCGCCGTATTGCAGAGTTGGGCGGGCGCAAGAGTCTGCTCAATCCGGTGTGGTACGGCGGGGCGCTCGCCCTTGGTCTGCTTGCCGGGCGTTTCGGCGATCGCTGGAACCTCGGTTTTCTGGCCGAGACCGAGCGCCAGGTGGAGCGCCATCTCAAGGGGCATCTGGAGACGCTGCCGGCTGACGATGCGCGTTCGCGTGCGATCGTGGAGCAGATGAAAGTCGACGAAGCCGAGCATGCGGACATGGCCGTGCGGCTGGGCGCACATGAACTTCCCGCGCCGGTGAAGGGGGCGATGAAGTTCGCGGCCAGGCTGATGACCACCGTGACCTATCGCGTTTGAGTCCACTGTGGACGCGTGGTGAGCGTCCACTCCATGGCGGTCAGTCGGCCTCGACGAGTTCCAGTTCGTGACTGATCTCGGCAGTCTTGCCGAGCATGATCGAGGCTGAGCAGTACTTCTCTGCGGAAAGGTGGATTGCGCGTTCGACGCTTTCGCGCTTGAGCTTGCGCCCGCTCACGGTATAGATGAAGCGGATGCGGGTGAATACCTTGGGGTCGGTGTCTGCGCGTTCGGCCTCGAGGCGCACGGTGCAGCCGCGCACGTCGTGCCGCCCACGCTTGAGGATCAGCACGACGTCGAAGGCCGTGCAGCCGCCTGCGCCCGCGAGCATGAGCTCCATCGGTCGAGGAGCGAGATTGCGGCCTCCCGCCTCAGGGGCGCCGTCCATCGTCACCATGTGCCCTGTTCCGGTCTCGGCGACGAAGCTCATCCCGTCAAGCCATTTGATCGTGCATTCCATTCGATTTTGCTCCTGGGGCTGTGCGCCCGATGTGTCCTGTCTGGCGGTAGTTGGGCCGCGATTTTATCGCAGTGCCGCAGGCTTGCGCGGTGAGCTTGGTCCTCAGCGGGGTTCCCTGTTCCGTCAGTGATTTGGATATGAGTGGTGCGGGGAGAGCAGGGGCGTGCCAGTGGCCAGTACGGCACCGTATTCATGCGGTGCACAAAAATAGACCGCACTGGAATCATGGGCTAGAGGTTCGAGCGCTTTGACTAGGCCGGGATGGGGTGAAAATTTGATATAAAACAATATACTGCTTTTCGATAAGGATACTCTATTGAACAATCAAAACAATTGTAGTGCAATGCACAAAAACTGCTTGCGCGAGGGGGTTCGTCTCGCCATAATTCGCCTCAGTCGGATCGCTGACGCGGCATCGAAGACGACGCGCCGATCCAAATGGTGTCTCCTCCACCCTCCTCCTTTGGTGTGGATTTAACGCAGTCCTAGCGGACTGCGTTTTTTTTGCTTGTTGTGCTCGCGTCAATCTGCAAGTTGAGATTGACACGCGGGCCATGTTCGCATTAGGATTGCGAGCTTTCCGTTTGACGGCCAAATCCAAGGGCCCGACAAAGATCGAGGATTCACATGAAGACGTTTTCCGCCAAGCCGCACGAGGTCAAGCGCGACTGGTTCGTTGTCGACGGCACGGATAAGGTGCTTGGCCGTCTCGCCGCCGAAGTCGCCCGTCGCCTCCGTGGCAAGCACAAGGCTATCTACACCCCGCACGTCGATACCGGCGACTTCATCGTCGTTGTCAACGTCGACAAGCTGCGCGTGACCGGTAACAAAGCGCAGGACAAGAAGTACTACCGTCACTCGGGTTACCCGGGCGGTATCTACGAAACCAACTTCACCAAGCTCCAGCAGCGCTTCCCCGAGCGTGTGCTCGAAAAGGCGGTGAAGGGCATGCTGCCGAAGGGCCCGCTGGGCTACGCCATGCTGAAGAAGCTGAAGTGCTATGCGGGGCCGTCGCATCCGCATACCGCTCAGCAGCCGCAAGTTCTCGAGATCTGAAGGAGCCGACAATGGCTGTGACTTACAACTACGGTACCGGCCGCCGCAAGACCGCGGTCGCTCGTGTGTTCATCAAGCCGGGTACCGGCAACATCGTCGTGAATGGCAAGCCGGTCGACGAGTTTTTCTCGCGTGAAACCGGTCGCATGATCGTGCGCCAGCCGCTGATCCTCACCGGCAACGAAGGCCGTTTCGACATCATGGTGAATGTCACCGGCGGTGGCGAGTCGGGTCAGGCTGGTGCTGTGCGCCACGGCATCACCCGTGCCTTGGTTGACTACAACGCCGAGCTCAAGGGTGATCTGCGTGCAGCAGGCTTCGTAACTCGCGATGCTCGTGAAGTCGAACGTAAGAAGGTCGGTCTGCGCAAGGCGCGCCGCGCGAAGCAGTTCTCGAAGCGCTGATCGTCTTTTTGTTGCCGTGTCTGCAGGAGCCGCCCCATGGGGCGGCTTTTGTGCTTTCTGCGGCACGCTTGACCCTGCCCGGTGCAGGGGCTTCGGGAAGAGCTTTGCCGGACGTTGTGACGTCGTCAGGCATGCGCGCACCGCAGCCGGCAGTGCGATAATCCGGCCCTGAGGTCTTTCGTTGCGAGGAGCAAGCATGATCAAGGTTGGAGTCGTTGGCGGTACCGGATATACCGGCGTCGAGCTGCTGCGTCTGCTGGCGCGGCATCCAGGGGTGGAGCTCACGGCGATCACCTCGCGTGGCGAGGCCGGCATGGCCGTGTCGGACATGTTCCCCAGTCTGCGTCGTCGGGTGAGTCTCAAGTTCGTCACGCCGCAGGATGCGGGCCTCGAGAAGTGCGACGCGGTCTTCTTTGCCACGCCGAACGGCATTGCAATGAAGCAGGCTGCGGAGCTCGTCGCCGCGGGTGTGCGTGTGATCGATCTGGCGGCGGATTTTCGTATCCGCGATGTTGCCGAGTGGCAGAAGTGGTACGGGATGGATCACGCCTCGCCCGAACTCGTCGCCGAGGCCGTGTATGGACTGCCGGAGGTCAATCGTGAGCAGATTCGCAGTGCGCGCGTGCTGGCCAACCCGGGGTGCTACCCGACTGCTGTCCAGCTGGGTTTTCTGCCGCTGGTCGAGGCGGGGCTCATCGATATCGGTCACTTGATCGCCGATGCCAAGTCGGGCGTGTCGGGCGCGGGGCGCAAGGCCGAGGTGCATACCCTGCTGCCTGAGGCAGCGGATTCATTCAAGGCCTACGGCGTGCCGGGTCATCGCCATCTGCCCGAGATCCGTCAGGGCCTCTCGCTCGCGGCTGGGCAGCAGGTCGGCCTGACCTTCGTGCCGCATCTGACGCCGATGATCCGTGGCATCCATGCCACCTTGTACGGGCGGCTCATGCCGGGTGTCGATGCATCTGACCTGCAAGGGCTGTACGAGCGGCGCTATGCGGGCGAGGCTTTCGTCGACGTGATGCCGGCGGGCAGCCATCCTGAAACCCGCTCCGTGCGTGCGTCGAACCTGTGCCGGATTGCCGTCCATCGGCCGCAGGGTGGTGACACCGTGGTGGTGCTGTCGGTCATCGATAACCTGGTCAAGGGTGCGGCCGGGCAGGCGGTGCAGAACCTAAACATCATGTTCGGCTTCGACGAGGACGCCGGCCTGGACATCGTTCCCGTCAGCCCTTGACGGGAACTTGGTATTCGGACGACGATCCGATTTGCACGGTAGCGTCGCGAAGAGCGCATCATTCGCGGCACACCCCCCAACAGAGGAGAAAACATGAGCGCAGAAGTTGAAACCCCCGATATCCTGGTCTTCACCGATAGCGCAGCGAACAAGGTCCGCGAGCTGATCGAGGAAGAGGGCAATCCGCAGCTCAAGCTGCGCGTCTTCGTCTCGGGCGGTGGCTGCTCGGGCTTTCAGTACGGCTTCACTTTCGACGAGGAAGTGAACGAGGACGATACGACCTATGAGAAGAACGGCGTGATGCTGTTGATCGACGCCATGAGCTATCAGTATCTCATCGGTGCAGAGATCGACTACACCGAAGGTCTTGAAGGTTCGCAGTTCGTCATCCGCAACCCGAATGCGACCAGCACCTGCGGCTGTGGTTCGTCTTTCTCGGCGTGAGACGTAGGCACTGCAAAATAAAACGGGGCGCCGCGGCGCCCCGTTTTATTTTGCAGCCCGCGCGCGGGCTGCGATCAGCATTCATTCAGCGCTGGCAAGCTCGTAGTTGAGCAGGGCGAAGCGATTGCGCAGCGGCGCGGTGTCGCGCTTGAAGGCGGCGAGTTCGCGCGCATTCAGCGTGTCTGCCATCGGCAGCGCCACGGTCATCGGATCTTGCGGCACCTTGTTGATGTGCACCTCGTAGTGAAGGTGGGGGCCGGTGCACCACCCAGTGCAGCCGACATAGCCAATCAGGTCGCCCTGGCTGATTGGCTGGCCTTTGCTCAGGCCCTTGGCGAAACCATTGAGATGGGCGTAGTGGGTGGTGATGCCATTGCGGTGCTTGAGCACGATGAGGTTGCCAAAGCCGCGCTGGCTGCCGACGAACTCGACGGTGCCGTCCGAGGTGGCTTTGATCGGAGTGCCGGTCGGTGCGGCAAAGTCGGTGCCGTTGTGGTTTCGCCAGCTGCGGTGGATCGGATGCAGGCGGCGGCCGAAGCTCGAGCTCACGCGCGAGAATTCCAGCGGTGAGCGCAGGAAGCCCTGCTGGAGGCTGCGGCCGTCGTCGCTGTAGTACTGCTCCTTGCCGCTCGGGCCGCGGTGGAGGACGACGGCGTGGCGCTCGCCCTTGTTGATGAATTCGGCGGCGACGATGCGGCCAGCGCGAACAGGGTTGCCTTCTTCGTAGATCGCTTCGTAAATGACGTTGAAGCGATCGCCCTTGCGCAGGTCGGTATGGAAGTCGATCCAGGTGCCGAAGATCGTCGCCAGTTGGGTGGCGACGTTGTCGGGTAGGCCGACCGCGTCGGTGGCGCCGAACAGGGAGTGCGTGATCGTGCCTGAACGCATCTCCGTCATCGTGACCTGGGTTTCCCCGCTGGACTCACGCAAGGCAAGCCCCTGATCGTTGCGCTCGAGCACCAGCTGCGTGCCGCTGTTGCCCATCGGCACGCTGAATGATGCGATGCGGCCATCGGGGGAGACGATGGCGGTGACCGAGCGCCCGGCGCGCAACTGGCGCACGGCCTGCTTGCCCTCTGCCGAGGCCGACAGGTGTGCGAGTGCCTCGGCGTCGTCGATATGCAGGCGGCTGAAAATGGACTGCAGGGTGTCTCCGGCCTGGATGCGCTCGCTGTACACGAAGGGGAGGTCGTTCTCCGCTTCGATCACCGCAACCGGCGCGGGCAGGCTTTCGACTACGCGCGCGAACTGGATGTCGGCCGTGTCGCTGCCCGGTGCAACTGCGGTCGCAGCCACAACGCCGAGCAGCGATGCCCCGGTGATGCCGGCGAGGAGCCAGCTGCGGGGGCGAAGAAGGAGCTGGGCCGGTAGATCGGCTAGAATTCGGGTCTTTCTGGCCTTCATGAGCGCTGTCCGCTGGAATGGGCGAAAAAAATTTGCCGAAGTTTAGCAAACTAATACCCTTGTTCGGGAAGGTATTTTTGGAGAAATTGAATGACTGATGTCCAGGCGGCGATCGAGCTGATCAAGCGCGGTACCGATGCACTGCTGATCGAGGCCGAGCTGGTCGAGAAGCTCAAGAGCGGCCGCCCGCTGAGGGTCAAGGCTGGCTTCGACCCGACTGCCCCCGACCTGCATCTTGGTCACACGGTCCTGATCAACAAGCTGCGCCATTTCCAGGAGCTCGGCCACCAGGTCCAGTTCCTGATCGGCGACTTCACCGGCATGATCGGCGACCCCAGCGGCAAGAACACCACGCGTCCGCCGCTGTCCCGTGAGCAGATCATGGAGAACGCCAGGACCTATCAGGACCAGGTGTTCAAGATCCTCGATCCCGAGCGCACCGAGATCTGCTTCAATTCGGCGTGGATGAACGATCTCGGCGCTGCAGGCATGATCCGCCTGGCCTCGCAGCAGACCGTGGCGCGCATGCTCGAGCGCGACGACTTCGCGCGCCGCTATGGCAACAACCAGCCGATCGCGATCCATGAGTTCCTCTATCCGCTGTGCCAGGGCTACGACTCGGTGGCGATGAAGGCAGACGTGGAGTTGGGCGGAACCGACCAGCGCTTCAACCTGCTGATGGGGCGCGAACTGCAGAAGCACTACGGCCAGGAGCCGCAGTGCGTGGTGATGGTGCCGCTGCTCGAGGGCCTGGACGGCGTCAACAAGATGTCGAAGTCGCTCGGCAACTACATTGGCATTGCCGAACCGGCGAAGGAGATTTTCGGCAAGACCATGTCGGTTTCCGACACGCTGATGTGGCGGTATTACGATCTGCTGTCCTTCCGCTCCAGTGCCGAGATCGCGCAACTGCGCGCCGACGTGGACGGCGGGCGCAATCCGCGTGACGTCAAGGTGATGCTGGCGATGGAGTTCGTCGCTCGTTTCCATGGCCAGCGCGCGGCTGACGAGGCGCTGGCCGACTTCGAGGCGCGCTTCCAGCGCAACGCGATCCCCGACGACATCCCGCAGGTCAATGTCAGCGTCGGCGCTGACGGCATGCCGCTGTTCCAGGTGCTCAAGCAGGCGGGGCTGACCGCCACCACGTCCGAAGCGATGCGCATGATCGGCCAGGGCGGGGTGCGCATCAACGGTGAGCGTGCCGAGGACAAGGCGCTGGTCTTGCGTGCCGGAGAAACGGTGGTGCTGCAGGTCGGCAAGCGCAAGTTCGCGTCGGTCGTGTTGTCGTGAGCCGCGCGTACCACGCCGCGGCCGCCGCTGGAGCACGCTTTTGAGCAAGCCTGAGGCTGCGCGTCCGATCGGCGTGTTCGACTCCGGGGTCGGTGGCTTGACCGTGGTGCGCGCCCTGATGGAGCGCCTGCCGCTGGAGAGCATCGTGTACTTCGGCGATACGGCGCGCGTGCCCTACGGCGTGAAGTCGGTTGCCACCATCGAGCACTTCACGGCACAGATCACCGAGTTCCTGCTGCAGCGCGAGGTCAAGATGCTGATCATCGCCTGCAACACGATGGCGGCGGTGGCGGCCGAGGTGGTGCATCGCCTCGCGGGCAGCGTCCCGGTGCTGGATGTAATCGAGGCCGGCGCGCGTGCGGCGGTGGCGAGCTCGACGGGGCGCCGCATCGGCGTCATCGGCACGCCGACGACGATCAACAGCAATGCCTATGCTCGGCGCATGCACGAGCTCGACAGTTCGGTGCGCGTGTATTCGCAGGCCTGCCCGTTGTTCGTGCCGCTGGTCGAGGAGGGCTGGCTGGACCACGAGGTGACGCGGCTGACGGCGCAGGAGTACCTGCGGCCTGTGCTGGCGGAAGAGGTCGACAGCCTGGTCCTTGGCTGCACCCACTACCCCTTGCTCAAGCCGCTGTTGCGAGATGTCGCGGGCCCGTCGGTGCGCCTCATCGATTCGGCGGTGACCACCGCCGAACTCGCGGCCGAGCGCCTGCAGCAGGCAGGCCTGATGCGCAGTGCCGGCGCGCGCGCGGGGTATCGGTTTGTCGTCAGCGACGTGCCGCTGCGCTTCCAGACCATTGGCGAGCGTTTTCTCGGGCGCTCGCTCGGCGCGGTGGAGAAGGTCGACTGGTGAAACATGCGATGTCCGCCCGCCTGCGCAGGCATGGCTTCGGCATCAAGCGCTGCCGCGCGCTACCGGTCGGCTGGGGTCCGCACACCACTCGCTCCACGATCCGGCATACAGGCGCGAGCCGGGCAGGCCTGCCGCCTCCATTGCGAGAGCATTGACGCACGCGGTCACCCCAGACCCGCATTGGTGGATCACCTGTCGCGGTCCGTGGGCGCCGAGCAGCGCGCCGAACTCTTCGCGTAGCACGGACGGCTGCTTGAAGCAGCCCTTGCTGTCGAGGTTGTCGCGAAAGAAGCGATTGATCGCGCCCGGGATATGGCCTCCCACCGGATCGAGCGCCTCGTTCTCGCCGCGGAAACGGTCCGGGCTGCGCGCGTCGATCAGCACCATATCTGCGCTGCCAAGGTGTTCGAGGACGTAGTCGGCGTCCACGCGCTCCGAGCGCAGCGACAGGGTATAGGTACGCTGTTGCGCTTCGGGCAGGGTGCTGTCCAGGGGCTGGCCGAGGCTCAGCCAGGATTGAAGGCCGCCGTCGAGAACAGCCACGCGGTGGTGGCCCAGCCAGCGCAGCAGCCACCACAGGCGGGCGGCGAACATGCCGCCTGCGTCATCGTAGGCCACCACCTGGCTGTGGTTCGAGACGCCGCATGCGGCCAGCCTGGCGGCCAGCCGGGCCGGATCTGGCAGGGGGTGGCGGCCGTTGCGTCCGGTCTTCGCGCTCGACAGGTCGTCGTCGAGGTCGAGGAAGAAGGCTCCCGGCACATGACCATCGAGGTAGGCCTGGTGGCCGAATGCCGGGTTGGCAAGGTCGAAGCGGCAGTCGAACACCACCCAGTCAGGGTCGTGCAGGCGTTGAGCCAGGTCGAGCGCCCCGATCAGGGTCGAATACGACGCGTTCATTGCACGGCGGTCAGGAAGCCGCTTCTGCGGCTGCATCTGCCTCCAGCCAGGCGCGCGCCTCGCCTTCATCGTCGAAGACACGCACCTCGGCATCGACGAAGAGCTGCGAGACCCAGGCGCTCCAGGTCAGCCACTGGTCCTCGGTCAGCACTGCGATACGGCGGAAATCGTGCGCATGCTGGCGCGAGAACTTGATCTCCTCCCAGGCCACGTCGAGGGTGAAGCCTGCCATCTCACGCAGGTCGAAGAGCAGGTCGACCGTGCCGGAGAACTGGATCTTGTAATTGACCAGTTCCTCGAATTCCTTGTAGTCGGCCAGCGTGAATTCGCCGAAGACGGCGACTGCCACCATCTTGTCGGTATGCTCGGTGTTGATCATCACTGCCTCCTTGCTATGGCTCGGGGATGGCTCAACTATAGTCCCGAGCAGGCCCGGGCTCAATCGTGACGGCGCGCGGATGGGGCCTTGCGAGTCTCGCTGCCGTGTTCAGCGCGCCTTGCGGGTGGCGAACGAGATGAGTATGGCGCTCGAGATGATCAGTGCGATCGCCAGCCACGAGGAGGGCGGCATCAGTTCGCCCCAGAAAAGCATGCCGAACAGGCTCGCAAACACGACCGTTGCGTAGCTCAGGTTGGCCGACACCACGGTGCGGCCGAAGCGGTACGAGCGCGTCATTGCCAGCTGGGCAAGGCCGCCGAACACGCCGACGCCGAGCAGGGTCAGCAACTGCATGCCGTCAGGGCGGTGCACGCCGCTGGCCAGGGCCCAGCCGAGGCCGATCAGCGTGGTGGTGAGTGAGAACCAGAATACCGTTCGTACCTCCGGTTCGCCCACGCGTCCGAGCTCACGTACGCTGATGTAGGCGAGGCTGGCGACTGCACCCGAACCCAGGCCTGCGGCGGCGCCCAGCCACTGCGCCGGTTGCAGGGTGGGGCGCAGCAGGATGACGACGCTGGCAAAGCCGACCAGCACTGCAAGCAGGACCGGCCAGCGCAGGCGTTCGCCGAAAAAAGCAGCCAGCAACAGGGCGACGAAGATCGGCGAGGTGTAGTTGAGCGTGACCGCCGTGGCCAGCGGCAGCAAGCCGATGGCGAAGAAGTAGCAGCACAGTGCGAGCGAACCCGACAGGCTGCGCGAGAGGTGCATGCGCCAGTGCGGCGTGGTCAGGCGCTGCCCCTGCAGGGCCGCCAGCGCCACCATCATCAGCATGCTGACTGCGCCGCGGTAGAACACGATCTCGCCGGTCGAGAAGCTGCCCGAGCTGAGCTTCACGCACACGCCCATACAGGCGAACAGGAAGCAGGAGACGATCATCCAGATGGCGGGCATGGCGGGTGTTGCGCTGCAGCGATACGGTGGCGCATTGAACCATATCGTGGCTTTCCCGGGGTGGTCGCCTTGGCGCAGCGGGGTTAGTCTGTCAGCCAGAGGTGACGGCAAACCTAGCGTGCGGAGGCGACATGGCTTATCTCCTTGCCCTGGACCAGGGAACGACCAGCTCGCGGGCGATGGTGTTCGATGCGGGGGGCCGGGTACGCGGCGTGGCGCAGGCCGAGTTCGTTCAACATTTTCCGGCGCCCGACCGCGTCGAACACGATGCCCAGGACATCCTGCGCACCCAGTTCGACTGCGCGCGCGAGGCGCTCGCCAACGCCGGTATCCGGGCCGGCGAGGTGGCGGCGATTGGCATCGCCAACCAGCGCGAGACGACCGTGCTGTGGGAGCGCGCCAGTGGCCGCGCACTGGCGCCGGCAATCGTGTGGCAGGACCGGCGCACGGCCGCCGAGTGCGAACGCCTGCGCGCCCAAGGCTGGGCGGACGACCTGCGCGCGCGCACCGGCCTCGAGCTCGATCCCTACTTCTCGGCGACCAAGCTCGCCTGGCTGCTCGATACGCTGCCCGGCGCGCGTGCGCGTGCGGAGCGGGGTGAGCTGGCCTTCGGTACCATCGACAGCTGGCTGGTCTGGCATCTTACCGGCGGCCGGCTGCATTTGACCGACCCCGGCAATGCCGCGCGCACGCTGCTGTTCAACATCCACACCCTGGACTGGGACCCCTTGCTGCTCGAGCGCTTCCGCATCCCCGCCGCGTTGTTGCCCAGGGTGGTGGCGAGCAGTGGCGTATGCGGCGAAACAGATGCCCGCGTGTTCGGAGCCCCGATCCCGATCGCCGGCATTGCCGGTGACCAGCAGGCGGCGACGATCGGTCAGGGCTGCCTTGCACCGGGCATGGCCAAGAACACCTACGGTACGGGGTGCTTCCTGTTGATGAACACCGGCGCGCATGCAGTGGCCTCGCGCAACCGCCTGCTGACCACGGTGGGCTGGTCGGGGGTCGGGGGGAGCGGGGTTTGCTACGCCCTGGAGGGCAGCGTGTTCATGGGCGGGGCGATCGTGCAGTGGCTGCGCGACGGGCTCGGGATCGTACGCCGCTCGGACGAGGTCGAGGCTCTCGCTGCCAGCGTGGCCGACAGCGGCGGGGTGGTGATGGTGCCGGCCTTCACCGGCCTGGGGGCGCCGTATTGGGATGCGAATGCACGCGGCACCCTGCTCGGGCTGACGCGCGGCAGCGGGGCAGCGCACATCGCACGGGCTGCGCTCGAGGCCATTGCCGCGCAGACCGCCGACCTGGTCGAGGCCATGGTGCGGGACGGTGCCGCGCCCCTGTGCGAACTGCGCGTCGATGGCGGGGCGGCGGCCAACGACCTGCTCATGCAGATGCAGGCCGACCTGCTCGGCGTACCGGTGCTGCGTCCTCGCCTGCTCGAGACCACCGCCTACGGTGCAGCCTGTCTGGCGGCGCTCGGCTGCGGGCTGTGGGCGGATGCCCACGAGATCGAGGCTGGGTGGCGGCTCGACCGTCGCTTCGAGCCGCGTTGGGGGGCGGACCGCCGCGGTGCGGCGCGTGCGCGCTGGGCGCGCGCGGTTACATGCGCGCGCGGCTGGGCGGGGAGCTGAGCGGGGTGGGGGACACGCAGTCGCGCGAAAACGGAGAGGTCTTCGCACGCGCGTCATTGCTCGCCAGGCTGAACGCATCGTCGACCTGGGACTTCGTGGTCATCGGCGGCGGTGCGAGCGGCCTCGGCTGTGCACTGGACGCGGCCGCGCGTGGGTACTCCATCCTGCTTGTCGAGGCGCGTGACTTTGCGGCCGGCACCAGTTCGCGGTCGAGCAAGCTCATTCATGGCGGCGTGCGCTACCTGGCCCAGGGCAGGCTGGCGCTGGTGCGCGAGGCGCTCGTCGAGCGCGGGCGTCTGCTGCGCAATGCCGCAGACCTGGTGCACCCGCTGCGTTTCGTTGTGCCGACGCAGCGCTGGAGCGAGCGGGTGTGGATGGGGCTCGGCCTTGGTCTCTACGACCTGCTCGCCGGCGCCGACGGCCTTGGGCGCTGCAGGCTCATGTCCGCGGCCGATGTCCGCACGGCCATGCCCACCTTGTGCGCGGAGCGGGCGCTGGGTGGCGTTGCTTACTGGGACGCGCAGTTCGACGACGCGGCGCTCGCCGTTGCGCTCGCGCGCACAGCCATCCTGCATGGCGCGCTGGTGCTCAATCGCTGCGCGCTCGAATCGTTCGCGCTCGATGGCAGCAGGATAGGCGGCCTCACCGTACGTGAGCGGGAGAGCGGGCGAACGTATCGGCTGGGCGCACGCGCGGTGATCAATGCCACCGGCGTGTGGTCCGACAACGTGATGCGCATGCTCAGGCCCGATGCGCCGCAGCAGCTGCGTCCGAGCCAGGGCGTCCATATCGTGATCGACGCGGACTTCCTGTCCGGAGCGGACGCGGTGCTCCTGCCGCATACCGATGACGGCCGGGTGGTCTTCCTCATCCCCTGGCAGGGCAGGGTCCTCGTCGGCACCACCGACACCCCGCGTGACGACCTGCCTGAGGAGCCCGAGCCGATGGCGGGCGAGATCGACTTCCTGCTCGAGACGGTCGGACGCTACCTGCGACGCGCGCCGACGCGCGCGGACGTGCGCAGCGTTTTCGTCGGCCTGCGCCCCCTGCTCGGAGGTGGTGCCGTGGCCGCTACCGGTAGCCTGTCGCGTGAGCATCGGGTCGATGTGTCGGAGCACGGGCTGGTCAGCGTCCTGGGCGGGAAGTGGACGACTTACCGCAGCATGGCCGAGCATGCCGTAGACGTGGCCGAGGAGGTCGCGGGCTTCGCCCATCGACCCTCCGTCACCGACAGGCTGAGACTCGACAGCGGTGGGCTGTGGCGGCCAGATATGCACGGGGAGGCGGCTTTGGGGGCTGAGGACGGCGTCTGCGCATCGCCCTTCGTGCCGTCTGCCGAAGAGGTGCGTCATGCCGTGCGAGCCGGGTTGGCGCTTGGGGTGGAGGACGTACTGGCCCGACGCAGTCGCTGCCTGTTCCTGGATGCCGAGGCAGCACGTCGTGCCGCGCCCGGCGTGGCTGCAGTCATGGCGCGGCAGCGGGGCTGGAGCCAGGCCCGTACGGATGCCGAGCGGAGCGCCTTCGAAGCGCTGGCGGCCTGCTACAGGGCGCGCAGCGCCACAGTGGCGACCAGTCCGCCATCGGGGTGATTGTGCAAGCTGACCTCGCCACCCTGACCATGCAGCAGGTTGCGGGTGATGGCCAAGCCGAGTCCGGTGCCACCGGTTTCGCGGTTGCGCGAGGCCTCTGTACGGTAGAAGGCTTCGAACACCTTCTCCAGCTCCGCTTCTGGCAAGCCCGGGCCATGGTCGCGGATGGCGATGGCGACTCTGGCAGAGGCGCCTGATGGGTGTCTGGTGAGTGCGATGTCGACCGTGCCGCCGAACTTGATACCGTTCTCGATCAAGTTCCACAGCGCCCGACGCAAGGCCGAAGGGTTGGCTTCCACACGGACACCGGGCGAGTCGGGGACATTGACCGTCCAGCCCATGTCCCGGGCGTCCTCGGCCAGGGCATGGAGCAGCGGCAGGAGTTCGACGGCTTGTGCCGGTGCGCGTTCGTCCAGGCTGCGGGCATAGGCCAGGCCCTCGCGCACCAGGCCCTGCATCGCGTCGAGGTCTGACTGGATGCGGCTGCGCAGGGCCTCGTCGTCGACCATCTCCGCGCGCAGTCTCAAGCGGGTGATCGGTGTCTGCAGGTCGTGTGAGATGGCTGCAAGGATGCGGGTGCGCTCGGTGACGTGTTCGGCGATGCGCTGCTGCATCTGGTTGAAGGCCGTGGCCGCCTGCGCCACCTCGGTCGGGCCGCGCGTGTCCATGGGCGCGCGTGCGGGGTCTTCGCCGAGTGCGCGCGCGGCGGCGGCCATGCGCGATAGCGGACGGGTTGCGAGACGGACGGCAAGCCATGTCAGCAGGCCGACGCCGACGACGAGCGCAGCCAAGGCTGCGAACAGGCGTCCGGGCTGAGGGGTGTGGAGCGGCGGCGCGGGGGGGATGTTGGGAAGGCGCACCTGAACGTGGCCGCCGTCGCGAAGCTGCAGGCTGACAAGCAGCATCGGGTGCGGTCGGTCGCCCCTGGACACGGTGAGGATGGAGAACGGGCGGTCAGGCATGGCCGTGCGCAGGGCAAGGTGCAAGGGGTGGTCGGTAGCCAGTGACCGCAGTCGATCGTCGCTGACGGGCCGCAGGCTCAGTCGCAGGCGGCGGCGGCCGAACTCGTCGATCCAGCGTTCGCGCTCGGGGGGCGACATGCGGTCGAGCAGGTCGGCCGCGGCAGCTATTTCCTGGGCAATGCCCTCGAACAGGGCGCTTCGCCCGATGCGCTCGCGCTCGCCGACGAACAGCGCGAGGCTGACCGCAAGCACCAGCGTCATGCCCACCAGCCAGATCAGCATCAGGCGGGCGAAGAGGCTGCGCGGCCAAGGCATCTTCATGCCTTTGCGCTCGTCGTGCCGGCGGCGATGCTTACCTCGGTCGCGAGCACGTAGCCTTCGTTGCGCACGGTCTTGATGATGCTCGATTCGCGGGCGTTGTCGCCCAGGCGTTGGCGTAGCCGGCTTACCAGCAGGTCGATCGAGCGATCGAAGATGTCGGCCTCTCTCCCCTGAGTGAGTTCCATCAGTTGGTCGCGTGACAGCACTTTCTGCGGGTGAGACAGGAACACGCTGAGCATCCGGTACTCTGCGCCGGACAGTGGCACCACGGTGCCGTCAGCGTCGACGAGGTGGCGGTTGACCGTATCGAGTTGCCAGTGGGCAAAGTGCAGCGCACGCGCATTGGCGGGAGGCGATGCGTCGAGATTGGGCGGCAGTGCGCGGGTCCGGCGCAGCACGGAGCGCACGCGCGCGAGCAGTTCGCGCGGCACGAAGGGCTTGGGCAGGTAGTCGTCAGCGCCCATCTCCAGGCCGATGATGCGGTCCATGTCCTCGCCGCGCGCGGTCAGCATCAGTATGGGGGTGCCGGCATGCGCTCCGCCGCCTGCGCGCAGGTTGCGGCACAGCGTCAGGCCGTCGTCGCCGGGCATCATCACGTCGAGCACGATGAGGTCGATGCGGTGTTGTTCGAGCGCGGCCTTCATCTCGCGTCCGTCGGCGGCAGTGGTGCAGCGCAAGCCCTGTTTCTCGAGGTAATCGGCAAGCAGGTGGCGGATGTCGCGGTCGTCGTCGACGATCAGGATATGGTCTTGCTGGCTCATCTTGGCTTCTCCAATGCGCGCATCTTAAGGTCTCGGGCGCTTCGTTTTGTATCCCAGCGTATCTGCTCCGGCCTCTGAGACATGAGGCTGCAAAACCCCGGTGCCTGGACAAACGCCGCTTACACGCGGGTGCTGTAATGGCTCCGTCGCCCGAACGGATGGGCGCCCTCAGAAGGGCAAGTCCCTTCCCGAACCTGATTGGAGATTAATCATGAAGACCTGGATCAAGAACTCGCTTGCTGCTGCCCTCATCGCGACCGGTGCGCTTGGAACGAGTGCCGCCCTGGCCTGGGGAGGCGGGCAGTGCATGGGGGACGGTCCCCGCGGCGGCAAGGCCGGCTGGTCACAGATGGCGCCTGAGCAGATGAAGGCGCGGATGACCGAGCGTGCCGAGCTGCACATGGCTCGTCTTGAGCTTGCACTTGCACTCACCGCAGAGCAAAAGCCGGCATTTGTCACCTTCAAGAACGACATGAAGGTGCGCGCCGAGCGCATGGCAAGCCAGATGGCAGAGCGTCGCGCTACCGAGCCGCCGAAGACGGCGATCGAGCGCATGCAGCGCATGGAAGAGATGAGCAAGCTGCGCCAGGTCGAACTGGCCGAAGCGCGCAAGTCGGTCGAGACGTTCTATGCAAGCCTGAGCGATGCGCAGAAGACCGTTTTCGATGCCGAGTTCGAGAAGATGGGGCGCAAGGGCGAGCGTGGCATGAAAGGGGGCATGCATGGCGGTCCGCGTGACGGTAGCGGCATGGGACCGGGACGCGGCTGAAGATTCGGTCACCCTGCGGCAGAAGCGCAAAGGCCACCGCGAGTGCGGTGGCCTTCTCGTCATGCCTGCCCGGAGCCGCGAAGGCGCCGGGCGCGCACGGCCTCTTAGTGGAACTGCTCTTCTTCGGTCGAGCCAGTCAGCGCCTTGACCGAGGACGAACCACCCTGGATCACGGTGGTGACTTCGTCGAAGTAACCGGTGCCGACTTCCTGCTGGTGGGACACGAAGGTGTAGCCCATTTCGCGAGCAGCGAATTCCGGCTCCTGGACCATCTCGACGTAGTGCTTCATGCCTTCGCCGCGAGCGTAAGCGTGGGCGAACTTGAAGGTGTTGTACCAGTTGACGTGGATACCGGCCAGGGTGATGAACTGGTACTTGTAGCCCAGCGCCGACAGCTCTTCCTGGAAGGAAGCGATCTGCGAGTCGTTGAGGTTCTTCTTCCAGTTGAAGGACGGCGAGCAGTTGTACGACAGCAGCTTGCCCGGGCAGGCAGCCAGCACGGCCTGGGCGAATTCGCGGGCGAAGCCGATATCGGGCACGCCGGTTTCGCACCACACCAGGTCGGCGTAGGGGGCGTAGGCCACGCCACGGGAGATGGACTGCTCCAGACCGTTCTTGACGCGGTAGAAGCCTTCCTGGGTGCGCTCACCGGTGAGGAAGGGCTTGTCGTTGGCGTCGTAGTCGGAGGTGATCAGGTTGGCGGCTTCGGCATCGGTACGGGCCAGGATCAGGGTGGGCACACCCATCACGTCGGCGGCGAAACGCGCGGAGATCAGCTTCTCGATGGCTTCACGGGTCGGCACCAGCACCTTGCCACCCATGTGGCCGCACTTCTTGGCAGCAGCCAGCTGGTCTTCGAAGTGAACGCCTGCGGCACCCGCGGCGATCATGTTCTTCATCAGTTCGAAGGCGTTCAGCACGCCGCCGAAACCGGCTTCGGCGTCGGCCACGATCGGCAGGAAGTAGTCGATGAAGCCTTCGTCGCCCGGGTTGATGCCACGCGACCACTGGATCTCGTCAGCGCGCTTGAAGGTGTTGTTGATGCGGCGAACCATGGTCGGCACCGAGTCGTAGGCGTACAGCGACTGGTCCGGGTACATGGTTTCGGAGGTGTTGCCGTCGGCGGCGACCTGCCAGCCGGACAGATACACGGCTTCCAGGCCAGCCTTGGCCTGCTGCATGGCCTGACCGGCGGTGATGGCGCCGAAGGCGTTCACGTAACCCTTCTTGGCGCCGCCGTTGACCTTCTCCCACAGCACCTTGGCGCCACGCTGGGCCAGGGTGTACTCGGGCTGCAGGCTGCCGCGCAGGCGGACCACGTCGGCGGCGGTGTAACCGCGCTTGACGCCCTTCCAGCGGGGGTTTTCAGCCCAGTCTTTTTCGAGGGCGGCGATTTGCTGTTCGCGGGTCAGAGTCATGATGCTTCCTTTAGAGAGCAGAAGGGTTCAACCATCGGGGGCCGGCTCAGGCACCGGGCTCCTATCCGGACTGCGGGCGTCTTCGAGGGAGAAAGGGCCGTGCAGATGGAGTGGAAGTATAGGCGGCATTCTGCGCAGCAGCAATATGTCTTATATAAGACATAAGAAAAAAATTTATAGTTTAAATACAGTGCGTTGTGATGTATTTTTCGTGATGTGAAAAGAAGATCGGTACAGTGAAATGGGTTCACGTCCGTCCTGTGTTGCGCTGCAAGCCGATTCGAGGTGCTTGTGAGCCGCCTCAGTCAGGAGGCGGCTCACTCAGTGCTCAAAGCAGGGCGTTTGGCGACAGGACGACCCCGTCCTCATCCGCATAGACATGGTGACCGGGTACGAAGGTGACGCCGCCGAAGGTGACGGGGACGTCGACCTCGCCGACGTCACGTTTTACCGTCTTGCGCGGGTGGGTGCCGAGCGCGAATACGCCGAGATCCATCTGGCCGATCGCGGCCGAGTCACGGATGCAGCCGTACACGATGATGCCTGCCCAGCCGTTCTTCACCGCAAGCTCGGCGAGCTGGTCGCCCACCAAGGCGCAGCGCATCGACGCGCCACCGTCTACAACGAGGACGCGGCCGGCGCCGGGGCTGTCCACTGCCTTGCGTACGAAGGAATTGTCCTCGAACAGCTTGAGGGTGGCGATCTGGCCGCCGAACGACTTTCGTCCGCCGTAGGACGAGAACATCGGTGCGACCACTGAAAGCGCGTCGCCGTGGGTGTCGCAGAGATCGGCTGTCTGGATGTTCATGCTAGCTCCCGGGAGAAGTGTCAGGTGGGCGAGGCAGCGCAGGCTGCATTCCGGGCGGCATCATATACAAAAAAGCGAGGCCGCCCCGTTACCGGAGCGGCCTCGCAGTCCTTGCCGAGGGGGCGGCGGTGTCGATCAGGCCGTTGCCGTCTCGGTCTCTTCGAACACGAGCTTCACCTTGTCGTCGTCATCGAGATCGATGGTGACCTTGCCGCCATTGACCAGGCGTCCGAACAGCAACTCGTCGGCCAGGGCGGAGCGGATCGTGTCCTGGATGAGGCGTGCCATCGGCCGTGCGCCCATGAGCGGATCAAAACCCTTCTCGGCGAGCCAGGCCTTGAGCTCGTTGCTGAAGTGGGCCTCGACCTTCTTCTCGTGCAACTGCGCCTCGAGCTGCATCAGGAACTTGTCGACCACGCGCAGGATGATGCCGTTGTCGAGCGCCTTGAACGAGATCATGGCGTCGAGCCGGTTACGGAACTCCGGCGTGAACATGCGCTTGATCTCGTTCATCTCGTCGCCCGCCTCACGTTTGGCGGAGAAGCCGATCACCGATTTCTGCATAGCCTCGGCGCCCGCGTTGGTGGTCATGATGACGATCACGTTGCGGAAATCCGCCTGGCGGCCGTTGTTGTCGGTTAGCGTGCCATGGTCCATGACCTGCAGCAGGATGTTGTAGATGTCCGGGTGGGCTTTCTCGATCTCGTCGAGCAGCAGCACGCAGTGCGGTTTCTTGGTGATCTGCTCGGTGAGCAGGCCGCCCTGGTCGAAGCCGACGTAGCCCGGGGGGGCGCCGATCAGGCGGCTGACTGCGTGGCGCTCCATGTATTCCGACATGTCGAAGCGCACCAGCTCGATGCCCAGGGTATAGGCGAGCTGACGGGCAACCTCGGTCTTGCCGACGCCGGTGGGGCCGGAAAACAGGAAGGAGCCGATGGGCTTCTGAGGGTTGCCCAGGCCGGAACGCGACATCTTGATCGCCTTGGCGAGCGCCTCGATCGCGGCGTTCTGACCGAAGACGACGTTCTTGAGGTCGCGCTCGAGTGTCTTGAGTGCGGTCTTGTCGTCATTGGACACGGTTCGGGGCGGAATGCGGGCGATCTTGGCGACGATCTCCTCGATCTCGTTCTTGCCGATGGTCTTCTTCTGCCGCGACTTGGGCAGGATGCGTTGCGCAGCACCTGCTTCGTCGATGACGTCGATCGCCTTGTCGGGCAGGTGGCGGTCGTTGATGTAGCGTGCAGACAACTCTGCTGCGCTCGACAGCGCCGAGCTCGAGTACTTGATGCCGTGATGCTCCTCGAAGCGGCTCTTGAGTCCCTTCAGGATCTCGACCGTCTCCGCGACCGAGGGCTCGACCACGTCGATCTTCTGGAAGCGCCGCGACAGCGCGTGATCCTTCTCGAAGATCTGGCGGAACTCGTTGTAGGTCGTCGCTCCTATGCACTTCAGCTGACCCGATGACAGTGCGGGCTTGAGCAGGTTGGACGCGTCCAGCGTGCCGCCCGAAGCTGCGCCGGCGCCGATCAGGGTATGGATCTCGTCGATGAACAGGATTGCATTCGGGTTCTCGACGAGTTGCTTGAGCACCGCCTTCAGGCGCTGCTCGAAGTCGCCGCGATACTTGGTGCCTGCGAGCAAGGCACCCATGTCGAGTGCGAACACCTGGGCGTTCTCGAGGATCTCCGGCACGCGCCCCTCCACAATGCGACGCGCGAGCCCCTCGGCGATCGCGGTCTTGCCCACGCCAGCCTCGCCGACCAGTAGCGGGTTGTTCTTGCGTCGGCGGCACAGCGTCTGGATGACACGCTCCACTTCCTTCTCGCGGCCGATCAGCGGGTCAATCTTGCCGACCAGGGCCTGCTGGTTGAGGTTCTGAGTGTAGCTGTCGAGGGCGCCGCCTGATTGCTTGTCCTCCTGGTCCTGCTCGGGCGCCTCGCCCTCGCTGCGGCTCTGAGGTGCTGCGCCCTGGGGGGGCGCCTTGGCGATGCCATGCGAGATGAAGTTGACGACATCCAGGCGCGAAACGTTCTGCTTCTGCAGGAAATAGACGGCGTGGGAGTCCTTTTCCCCGAAGATTGCCACCAGTACGTTGGCGCCTGTCACTTCCTTCTTGCCGGAGGACTGGACGTGCAGGATGGCGCGCTGGATCACACGCTGGAAGCCCAGGGTGGGCTGGGTGTCGATCTCGTCGCTGCCCTCGATACGTGGTGTGTGCTCGTTGATGAACTCGGTCAGTTCGCGCCGCAGTTCGTCCAGGTTGGCGGCGCATGCACGCAACACCTGCGCGGCCGAGGGATTGTCCAACAGTGCGAGCAACAGGTGCTCGACCGTGATGAACTCGTGCCGCTTCTGTCTGGCCTCGACGAAGGCCATGTGCAGGCTCACTTCAAGCTCTTGCGCGATCATTCAGTTTTCCTCCATCACGCATGCCAGCGGATGTTGATGCTGACGAGCAAACGAGGCGACCTGCTCAACCTTGGTCGTCGCGACGTCTCTTGGGAAGACGCCACATACCCCCATGCCCTCTCTGTGGACTTGGAGCATGACTCGCGTGGCACGTTCGCGATCCATGCCGAAATATTTCTGCAGTACGAGCACTACGAAATCCATTGGTGTGTAGTCGTCGTTGAGCAGAAGCACCTTGTATAACGGCGGCGGACGGGTGCGCGTCCGCTGCGCCTCCAGGACTAAATCGTCACGTTTCTGGGTACCCATGAAACTCATTCTAATGAAGTCGGGGCAGAGTGCAACAGCCGTATCCAGGGCGGAATCCTGCGCTTCCCGGGGAACCAAGTGTGTGGTTTCGGAGTCACGCGCGAGCACTCGATAGTGCGCCGCGACACCGGTGCAAGTGCATGCAGCGCCTTGAATCTCTGCTGTTGTCCGGTTTTGAATGGGGGTGAGGTTGCTGCGTTGCGCAATCGAATGGGCCTGCAAGGCCGTTGACGCTCCCAGTTCGAATGCGTAAAAGTTTGCTTGCGCACTGGGCTGAAGCTTGTTCCCGAGCGGCATCAGGGGCTTGTGCAGGTCTTTGTCGGCGTCGCAACAGACCGAGGCTGCTTCGGCGTCGCGGTCTAATCAAGCAACTTTGAGGGATTCAAGCAATATGGCAACTGGTACCGTGAAGTGGTTCAACGATTCCAAGGGCTTTGGGTTCATTACACCCGATGACGGGAGCGAGGACCTGTTCGCACATTTTTCCGCCATCAACATGAGTGGCTTCAAGAGCCTGAAGGAAGGCGAGAAGGTCTCCTTCGAGGTCACGCAGGGTCCGAAGGGCAAGCAGGCGTCCAACATCCAGCGCGCTTGAGTTCCTCATGAGCGGAGGTCCGCCAATGGCGAGGAGAGATCCTCGATCGAGGTGGGGAGTGACAGCGGAAGTGTAGTAACGAAAACGGCCATTGCTGATGCAATGGCCGTTTTCGTTGCAGCTGGAGTCGATCTGCCGTGACTTTTCGATCCTGCCGCGGACGGTATGCCCGGCGGCGGATCGCGCCTCGCTGGCTTGCCCGCGAGGCTTGGTCTTACTTCAGCTTCACTTCCTTGTACGGGACGTGCTTGCGCGCGACCGGGTCGTACTTGTTGAACTCGAGCTTGTTCGGGGTGGTGCGCTTGTTCTTGGAAGTCGTGTAGAAGTGACCCGTACCGGCGGTCGATTCCAGCTTGATCTTCTCGCGGATGCCCTTGGCCATGGCGTTCTCCGTTCAGTTCGGTTGCTTACAGCTTCTCGCCGCGGGCGCGAAGCTCGGCAACGACGACGTCGATGCCTTTCTTGTCGATCGTGCGCAGACCGGCGTTGGAAACGCGCAGGCGGATCCAACGGTTCTCGCCTTCGCTCCAGAAGCGGCGGCTCTGCAGGTTGGGCAGAAAACGACGCTTGGTCTTGTTGTTTGCGTGGGAAACGTTATTTCCCACCATCGGTGCTTTACCGGTCACTTGGCAGACGCGAGCCATACGATGCTCCAGGGAATTCTGATTGCGGAAAACGTGCGAGGATAATGCACGCAGCCATCCAATGGCAAGCCCTGTGAGACAAAAAACGCCGGTTCGATGCGTGCTTACCGTTGCGCGGGGGCGAATACCTACAGCAGGCCGCGTTCAGCGAAGGAGACGGCCTGGCCGTGGGCTGGTACGACGAAATGATCGAGTACGCGGACGTCGACCAGGTCGAGGGCGTCTTTCAGGCTGCGGGTGAGCAATTCGTCTGCCGTGCTCGGCTCGGCGGCGCCAGATGGGTGGTTGTGTGCAAGAACGACTGCGGCGGCGTTATGGGCGAGGGCCAGCTTGACGACCTCGCGGGGATAGACCGAGGTCTGGGTGAGTGTGCCGCGAAACAGATCGACCGCGACGATCAGGCGGTGGCGGGCGTCGAGCAGCATGACGCAGAAGGTCTCGTGCGGCAGATGCCCCAGTCTGAGTCGCAGCCAGTCGCGTACGGCCTGTGGCGAGTCGAACAGGGCGCGCTCGCTCATGGTCTCGGCAAGGGCCCGGCTCGAGAGTTCCATCACTGCCTGCAGTTGGGCATACTTCGCCAGCCCCATGCCGGGCAGGGCCGAGAATTCCGTTGCGCTTGCCGAGCATAGCCGGGTGAGGCTGCCGAAGTGGTTCAGCAGTCCGCGTGCGAGATCGACAGCGCTTTGGCCTGGAATGCCGACGCGCAGGAAGATGGCGAGCAGCTCGGCGTCGGACAGTGCCGCTGCGCCGCGGGCGATGAGTTTTTCGCGTGGGCGCTCGTCGGCTGGCCAGTCGGTGATCGCCATCGTGGGCCGTTCCTCAGGTTGGGTGCTGCAGTATATGTGTATCGGGTTTTATTATAGGCGAATGGCATGGTCATGTTGAAGGGTCGAAGGATCGTCGTCGGTGTCACCGGGGGGGTGGCGGCGTACAAGGCGGCCGAATTGGTGCGCCTGCTCGGCAAGGCCGGGGCGGACGTCCACGTGGTGCTGAGCGAGGGCGGGGCCCGCTTCGTGACTGCCGTCACCTTCCAGGCGCTCTCGGGCAATACGGTGTGGACGGACTTGTGGGATGCGCGCATGCCCAACAACATGGCGCACATCGACCTTGGCCGTGATGCCGATGCGATCCTGGTTGCGCCAGCTACGGCTGACTTCATTGCCCGGCTCGCGCAGGGCAGGGCAGACGATCTGCTCAGCACCTTGTGCCTTGCACGCGATGTGCCGCTCATCGTTGCCCCAGCGATGAACCGCCAGATGTGGGAGTCTCCTCCTACTCGCCGCAACCTTGCTCAGGTGCGCGAGGATGGCGTCGAAGTGTTCGGCCCTGCCGCCGGCGATCAGGCCTGTGGCGAGGTCGGCATGGGGCGCATGCTGGAGCCCGAGGAGATCGTGGAGCGTCTGGAGGGCTTTTTCGTGCCCCGTGTGCTTGCCGGGCGCAAGGTGGTGCTGACTGCAGGCCCGACTTTCGAGGCGATCGATCCGGTGCGTGGCATCACCAACATCAGCTCGGGCAAGATGGGCTACGCGCTTGCGCGCGCCTGTGCCCAGGCAGGTGCGGAGGTTGTGCTGGTGAGCGGGCCTGTCAGCCTGCCGGTGCCCGCGGGGGTTCGCCGGGTCACCGCAGGGAGTGCCCTGGGCATGCGCGAGCAGGTGTTCGCCGCCCTGCCTGGAGCCGACGTGTTCATTGGCGTTGCGGCCGTGGCCGATTACCGCCCGCTGGAGGTTGCCGAGCACAAGATCAAGAAGAGCGGCGAGACGCTTGAGATTGCGCTGACGCCGAACCCCGACATTCTTGCCGAGGTGGCTGCCAGGCAGGACGCCCCCTTCTGTGTAGGCTTCGCGGCCGAAAGCCGGGACCTCGATGCGTATGCGGAGGGCAAGCGGCGCAGGAAGGGTTTGCCGATGCTGGTCGGCAACCTGGTGAGTGACGGCATGGGCGGTGATGAGAATACCGTGGTCCTGTATGACGACGCCGGCCGCCATCCGCTGCCACGTGCGCCGAAGGCAGAGCTTGCGCATGGGATTGTTTCGCATCTTGCGCGCCTGCTCGATGGCTGCAGACCGCAGGCGTGACCGGCGCGGGGGCTGGGCGGACGGATTTTGTGGTGAATTGACGCTCACCCGGCCGTGGGCTGGCGGTGGGCAGGGAGAATGGATATGCATCGAATCGACGTGAAGCTGCTCGACGAGCGCCTCAGGACACATCCGCCTGCTTATGCGACCGAGGGTGCTGCGGGCCTCGATCTGCGTGCCTGCCTGCCGGCACCGATCACCCTCCATCCGGGAGAAACGACGCTTGTGCCGAGCGGCCTGGCGATCCATCTCGCCGACCCGGGGCTGGCTGCAATGGTGCTGCCGCGCTCCGGACTGGGGCATAAGCATGGCATCGTGCTTGGCAACCTGGTCGGGCTGATCGATTCCGACTACCAGGGGCAGATCTTCGTGTCGGTGTGGAACAGGGGGCGGGCGAGTTTCACTATTCAGCCCATGGAGCGTATCGCTCAGCTGGTCGTGGTGCCGGTGCTGCAGGTTGGCTTCAACCTGGTCGAGCAGTTCGCCCAGAGCGAACGCGGCGCCGACGGATTCGGCAGTACCGGGAAGCACTGATGAGGCATGCTGGCATTCCCGTGGGTGTTCATGTGATCTGCGAGGATGCAGGAGGGATCCTGCTCATGCGGCGCGCGGGCACCGGCTTTTTCGACGGCTTGTTCAGTCTGCCGGGAGGGCATGTCGAGCCGGGTGAGTCCATCGGCGAGGCGGCGAGGCGAGAGCTGCTTGAAGAAACAGGGCTCAGGGTCGAGTTGGGCGATCTGCGTCACGTCGGTACTGTCCACCGACGTTCGGACACCAACCGGATCGACTTCTTCGTCCGGGCCGACGCCTTCGCTGGCCGACCCGAGATCCGCGAACCGGACAAGTGCGATGCGCTGGACTGGCATGATCCGCGTTGCCTGCCGACGCAGATGGTGCCTTATGTGCGCTCGGCACTGGCTCAGGGCGGGAGTCCGTGGTTTCTCGAGCTGGGTTGGGACTGACCGTCCGCGCCTGGAGCGGCTATCGGTTTCTTACGCCGGTCTGAGGCGTTCTGCACGTTTGACGCTTCTGCTAACCTTGAACCATTGACAGGCTGCGGATGGCCGTCCTGTCGCGAACAGGAGAGTGCAGGAATGAGGGCAGGCAGAAGTATCACGGTCGCGGCGTCAATGTTCATGTTCGCCTCGCTCGCCACGGCGGCTGGGGAGCTGCCACAGGTCGATCTCGAGCGCGCCGCCGCGATCAATGCGGGGCGTTGCATGTTGTGCCACGGGCCTGAAGGCGATAGTTCTTCGCCGCTCTATCCGCGCCTGGCGGGTCAGCATCACCAATATATCGCCAAGCAACTGGCGGACTTCAAGTCCGGCCGGCGTGCCAGCGACACCATGGGTGGCATGGTTCAGGATCTTGCCGAGGACGAAATGCTCGCGCTCGGTGTGTTCTTCGAGACCAAGCCGACCAAGCCGCGCGAGGCACGAGACAAGGATCTCGCATCGGTAGGACGCTTCATCTTCCATCGCGGCAATGAGTTCTCCGGGGTGGCGGCCTGTGCCGGCTGCCACGGCGATCGTGGCTTGGGTACCGAACAGTTGCCGCGCCTCGCAGGGCAGGTGCCACGCTACACCGAGGCCCAGCTCAATTCGTTCAACAAGCGTCAGCGCACCAACGACAACGAGATCATGCACTCGATCGCCTCGAAGCTCACCGAACTAGAGGTCAAGGCGGTGTCGCTCTACATCAGTACGCTGGACTGATAAAGGCGACGGCCTCGGGGCGGAAACGAAGGGGGCGCACGGATCCAGGATCCGTGCGCCCCCTTCGTCATGACAGCGCGGCGCCGCGGAGGCGCCTGCAGCGGCGGTGACTCGTCAGGCGAGCATGTCGGCCCAGATGTTGCGCGCCCAGCCCATCGCAAACTTGCCTTCGAGCTCATTGGCTGCAGCCGAAACGCCGCCCGCACCTTCTACTGGCAACGGCTGCTGCTTTTCGGCGTTGTACTGGTGAACCGAAGCAACATGGATGACGTTCTTGTCATCGACGAAGCTGTAGCAGGTGTTCATCAGTACGGGGGCTGCGTTCGGAGCCTTGCCTTCGAGCAGGTTCAGAATGGCTGCGGCGACCAGCTTGCCATGCTGGTTGGCCATGTGACCGGACTTCGGCATCGTGGGCGCGGGGAAGATCGCGTCGCCGATCACATGTACGCCCGGCACGCCCTTGGCTTCCATCGACAGCCATTCGACGTCGACCCAGCGCTCGTTGATCAGCGGCAGGCCGGCCTGCGCGGCGATATTGCCTGCACGCATCGGCGGGATGACATTGAGCACGTCGGCCTTGATCTCGTCGAACTCCAGCCGTGCCTTGCGGCTGGCCGCATCCACGCCCTCGAGCTTGCTGCCGGGCACGTATTCGAGAAGCGCGCCGTAGCTCTCGAACGCCTTGGTAAACAGGCCCTTCTTGGACTGGATCTCGTCGTTGGCGTCGAGCACGAGCACCTTGGACTTCGGCTTGGTGTCGCGCAGGTAGTTGGCGACCAGGCAGGCGCGCTCGTAAGGCCCCGGCGGGCAGCGATAGGGTGCGCGCGGAATGGTGAGCGCGAACACGCCGCCATCGGGCATGTCCTCGAGTTGCTTGCGCAGCAGTGCGGTCTGCGGGCCGGCCTTCCAGGCGTGCGGCACGAGTTCCTCGTTGCCGTCGAGGCCTGCGACTGCGCCTGGGATGAAGTCGATGCCCGGCGACAGCACGACGCGGTCATAGCCCAGCGTGCCATGCCTGGCAGTGGTAACCATGCGCTTGTCGGGGTCGAGTGCGGTCACCTCGTCCGTGATCACCTTGACGCCCCAGTTTTCACGCAGGTTGTCGTAGCTGACCGTGATGTCGTCCATCTGCTGCAGGCCGCCGATCACCAGGTTGGAGATCGGGCAGGAGACGAAGCGCGTGTTGCGCTCGATCAGTGTCACATCCACGCTGCCCTGGCTCCACATGCGCAGGTACTTGGCGACGGTGGCGCCGCCGAAGCCGCCGCCAACGACGACGATGTGCCCTTTTGCAGTCGAGCCTGCTGCATTGGCCAGCCCGGAGAGACCGGTCAGCGTGGTGCCACCCGCAGCGATGCCGATGGCCTTGATGAAATCGCGTCTGTTGATCATCGTTGTTCCCCTGTGAGCCTTATTTCTGCGCGGCGAACCATTCGCTGATCAGCGCCAGCTGTTCCTCGGTGTAGCCCTTGACGATCTGGTGCATGATCGTTGCCGGCGCGTCGCCCGAGCGGAACTCAGCGAGCTTCTTCATGATTTTTTCGGCCGATTCGCCAGCGAGTGACGCCATGCCCTTCTGTGCGTTGCCGTTCGTGCCGTGGCAGTTCGCACACGTCGCGGCAAGGTTGCGGGCGAGATGGGGGTCGGCGTCCTGCGCCTGTGCCGTGCCGACGAGGCCGGCCAGGCCGAGTGCGGCGATTGCGATCCTGAGTTGCACTGCGTTGTTCCTCCGTTGGGTTGCCGTTCAAGTCTTCTGATGGGGCGCGAGCCGCTTTCGGGTCCTGGGGCCTGGGCCGTAACAAGCCAGAGTATATCCAATCGGCCGAGGAGGAAATCCTCGGCTCAAGGGTGGCGCAGCCAATGCCGAAGGGCCTGGGTACAATGAAAGGCTTGGTCGACAAGGAGTGAAAGGATGAATCATCAACGCAGGGACGCCCTGAAAGCTGCAGGGGGCTTGGGTGTTTTCGGCTTGCTTGCGGCCATCGGCTTCATCAGGCCGGAGCTTGCGCACGCGGCCCGAAATGAGGCGGCCTTCAGCGCAAAGAGCCTGGATGCGGTCGTCGCCGCGCTTGGCGCCACCACGCCGACCGAGAGTGGCGGCATCCTGATTTCCGCCCCTGACATTGCCGAGGATGGTGCAGCGGTGCCGGTCGGTGTGCTCAGTACATTGCCCGGCACCGATCAGATCGTGATCATGGTCGAGAAGAACCTGAACATGGTCGCCGCCTCCTTCGTGATTGCGTCGGGCACGATGGCCGACGTGCAGACAAGCATCAAGATGGGGCAGACATCCAATGTGCTGGCCATGGTGCGGGCTGACGGCAAGTACTTCGTCGCCAAGCGGGAAGTCAGGGTGACCCTCGGCGGCTGCGGCGGCTGAGTGTGCATTGGAAAAGGAGAGCAAGGCTATGACAAATCCCACGCGTATCCGCGCCATCGCCAAGGACGGCATTACCGAAGTTCGCATGCGGATGTCGCACGACATGGAAACCGGTCAGCGCAGGTCGGCGTCCGGCGAGCTGATTCCCGCACACTTCATTACCTCGGTCACGGTCAGGCACAAGGACAGGGTGGTGCTGGCCGCCGAGTTCAGCACTTCGGTGTCGGCCAATCCCAGTCTGGCGTTCAGGTTCGAGGGCGGCGCCAAGGGCGATGAGCTGAGCGTGAGCTGGGTCGACAACAGGGGAGAGGGGCGCTCCGACACGGTGCAGATCGCTTGAGCGGCGGGAGCCTGTTGTAAGGCGCTGTAAGGGATAAGTAAGACTGATGTTTCTATAATGCGCCCGCAGTCGTGTGGATCAGGCCGTATTGCGGCCGGAGAAGGACGGCGCGGGAGTTTCACTTCAGACGAGGAGACGTTATGGAAAACAATGCAGCAGGCTACTGGAAAGCCACGCTGAGCCTCCTGACCAAGATCATGATCGTATGGTTCCTGGTCTCGTATGGCGCCGGCATCCTTTTCGCCGATGTGCTCAACACGATCCACCTCGGCGGCTACCCGCTGGGCTTCTGGTTCGCGCAGCAAGGCTCGATCTACGTGTTCATCGCGCTGATCTTCTTCTACGCGAAGAAGATGGGTGAGATCGACCGCAAGTTCGACGTCCACGAAGAATAAACAGGGGGAGACATGGAACTTCAGACTCTGACTTACCTGGTGGTGGGGGCGTCCTTTGCCCTCTACATCGGTATCGCCATCTGGGCGCGCGCCGGCAGCACCAGCGACTTCTACGTCGCCGGCGGCGGTGTGCACCCGGTCACCAACGGCATGGCAACTGCGGCTGACTGGATGTCGGCGGCGTCCTTCATCTCCATGGCCGGCCTGATCGCCAACATGGGTTACGGCGGCGGCCTGTTCCTGATGGGCTGGACCGGCGGCTACGTGATCCTCGCCATGTGGCTGGCGCCCTACCTGCGCAAGTTCGGCAAGTTCACCGTGCCGCAGTTCATCGGCGACCGCTTCTACTCGAAGTCGGCCAGCACGGTGGCGGTGATCTGCCTGCTGACCGCCTCGATCACCTACGTGATCGGCCAGATGACCGGCGTCGGCGTGGCTTTCTCGCGCTTCCTCGGCGTCAGCAACGAGACCGGCATCTACCTCGGCATGGGCATCGTGTTCGCCTACGCGGTGTTCGGCGGCATGAAGGGCATCACCTACACCCAGGTGGCGCAGTACATCGTGCTGATCTCGGCCTACACCATCCCGGCCGTGTTCATCTCGCTGAACCTCACCGGCAACTTCCTGCCGCAGCTCGGCCTGGGCGCCAACCTGGTGGGTACCGACGTGTCCCTGCTGGATCGCCTGAACCAGGTCGTCACCGACCTTGGCTTCGCCGAGTACACCACCTCGGTGCCGGGCAGCAAGCTCAACATGTTCGTCTACACCGTGTCGCTGATGATCGGTACTGCAGGCCTGCCGCACGTCATCATCCGCTTCTTCACGGTGCCGAAGGTGGCTGACGCGCGCTACTCCGCGGGCTGGGCGCTGGTCTTCATCGCCATCCTGTACACCACCGCGCCTGCTGTTGCCGCGATGGCCAAGTACAACCTGCACGCCACGGTCAACACCGCGATCACCAGCAATGGCGACCTGTACGCGGAAGAGTCGAGCCTCAAGTACGACGAGCGTCCGGACTGGATGTCGCGCTGGGAGAAGACCGGCCTGCTGAAGTGGGAAGACAAGAACGGCGACGGTCGCATCCAGTACTACAACGACAAGACCAAGAGCGCCGACGTTCTGGCCAAGGCCGAGCAGGCTGGCTGGAAGGGCAGCGAGCTGACGGTCAACGCCGACATCATGGTGATGGCCAACCCGGAAATCGCACTGCTCCCGAACTGGGTGATCGCGCTGGTTGCCGCGGGTGGTGTTGCTGCGGCGCTGTCGACCGCAGCCGGTCTGCTGCTGGCGATCTCGTCCGCGGTGTCGCATGACCTGGTGAAGAACGTGTTCGCCCCCAACATGTCGGACAAGAACGAGCTGCTCGTCGGCAAGTTCGCGATGGCAGGCGCCATCGTGCTCGCCGGCTGGCTCGGTCTGAACCCGCCGGGCTTCGCGGCCGGTACCGTGGCCCTGGCCTTCGGTATCGCGGCGTCCTCGCTGTTCCCGGCGATCATGATGGGCATCTTCTCCAAGAAGATGAACAAGGAAGGCGCCATCTCTGGCATGCTGGCCGGCCTGGCCGTCACCCTGTTCTACGTGTTCGCTCACAAGGGTATCTTCTTCGTGAAGGGCACCGAGTTCGTCGATCTGATCGGCGGCCCGAACAGCTTCTTCGGCATCACGCCGGAAGCCTTCGGTGCGATCGGTGCGCTGGTGAACTTCATCGTCGCCTTCGCGGTCGATAAGGTGACCAAGGAGCCGCCGGAGCACATCCAGCAGCTGGTTGAAGACGTGCGTATCCCGCGTGGCGCCAAGGCGGTCGACGGCGCGCACTAAGCCTCGAGCCTGGTATTGAAGCCCCTTCCCAGAGGGGGCTTCCCGAGAACCCCGCCAGCGGATTCCATGGCGGGGTTCTTTCTTTTATGGCACCTTGCGGGCTGCGGCCTTTTTGCCGTCAGCCGTGACTGGAGCAGTGAATGGTTCTGGATGTAAGCACCGTATTGACCTGGATTCTCTTCGTGGCCCTGTTCCCGATCGCGTTTTTCTGGCTGCGGCGGGCTTGGCGCATCGTCTTCAAGCGCGATTTCTCGGAGGTCGCGCTCAAGCGTGGCATGCCGCCGGCGAACCCGGCGAAGTTTGCGCCCTTCACCGCGGTGATCAACTTCGTGTGCGGCATCATCATCGTGATGGTGATCTACGGTGTGCTGGTGCTGCAGCTCGAGTACGAAACCTGGAGTTCGACCGCCGGCGTGACCATCTGGAGCAAGTTCCTGCTCGACTTCATGCTCAGCCGCCACGCGCACCCGATCGCCTGGGGGCGCAAGAAGAAGGCAGCGGACGAGTCTGCCTCGGGTTCCGGCAAGTAAGGAGCAGGGCTGCGGGCAGTGCTACGCCGGGCGTTATTTCACTCGGTAGCGGCGGTCGAGACGGTTCATCACCGTGACGTAGATGGCGATGATCACCAGATAGGTGATCATCGAGCCCTGGGCGAAGATGTAGAAGCCCAGCGGAAAGCCCATGAACTGTAAGCTGTTGAGCTCGTTGGCGTAGTAACCCGCGACAAAGGTCACGCCGAACCAGATCAACAGCAGGCAAAACGTCAGCAACAGGTTGCTGCGCCAGTAGGCGCGTTGGCGTTCGCTCAGCTTCATGTCAGTGTTGCGGCCCGGCGCCTGCACGCCGGGCCTGGGCGCGCTCAGTGCGCGCCGTTGCCGTTGCCGCCGCCGGTGTGCTGGCGGGCCAGTTCGGATTGTACGTCCTGCGGCGCAGGCTCGTGGCCGCCGGCTTCGAGAACGAATTCGCTTTCTCCTGCGCAGATTGCCTTGAGCCTGCCCTCGAAGCCGTCCAGGCCTGCCATCGGAACGCGCGCTGAGATCAGCGTCCAGCCTGCGGCGGGGCTGTCGGTGGCGGTCAGGCGGCCGCGGCGGCTGGCGAGTTCGGCACTAACCTCGCCGAACAGGGCATCGGCCACCTTCACCTGGATGTCGAGCAGGGGTTCGAGCACCAGCGGACGCGCGGCAAGCACGGCTTCGATGAGCGCGTGGCGGCCGGCGGTGACGAAGGAGACTTCGTTCGAATCGACCGCGTGATGCTTGCCATCGGTGATAACGACGCGGATATCCTGGATCGGAAACCCGGCCAGAGCGCCTTCCTCCAGCGCCTGGCGGACGCCTTTCTCGACCGCGGGCATGAAGTTGGTCGGGATGGTGCCGCCTTTCACCTCGTCGGCGAGCTCGATGCCGCTGCCGCGCGCGAGCGGTTCGACGCGGAGCGCCACCTCGCCGAACTGGCCTGCGCCGCCGCTTTGTTTCTTGTGTCGGTAGCGCGCCTCGGCCGTGATGGCGATGGTCTCGCGATAGGGGATGCTCGGCGTGGCCGTGTCGAGCTGCAGGTTCCAGCGCGCCGACAACTCGTCGAGCACGATCTTGAGGTGCTGCTCGCCGAGGCCCCGCACCACGGTGCGCCGGTTGCGCGGGTCGAAGCTCACCTCGAGGCAGGGGTCCTCCTCGAGCAGGCGCGTGAGCGCCTCGGAGAGCTTCTGTTCGTCGGCGGGCTTGCGCGTCATCAGTGCGAGGCCGAACACCGGCTGCGGGTAGGTGGCGGGGGCGAGGTGGTAGTAGTCTTCATCGTGCGAGTCATGCAACACGGCGTCGCGCTGCAGTTCATCCACGCGGGCAACGGCGCACAGGTCGCCGGGCACGGCGAGTGTGGTTTCGATCGCGTTGCGCCCATGCATGCGCAGCAGGTGGGCAACCTTGAAGGGCTTGCGGCCGTCGCCGATGAAGAGTTGCGAGTTGGGCGTCACCTGCCCTTGGTGGATGCGGAACAGGCCGAGCTTGCCGCGGTAGGGGTCGTTGGCGATCTGGAATACGTGCGCGACGGCGTGGCGCTCGGCGTCGAGCATGACCTCGACCGCTTCGGTGGCGCTGCCTTCGCCCTTGAGGAACTGGGGCGGGTTGGCTTCGGTGGGGTCGGGCGCGAGCTTGCCAAGGATGTCGAGCAGTTCGCGCACGCCCGCGCCGCTGCGTGCGGAGACGAAGCAGACGGGGATGAGGTGGCCTTCGCGCAGGGCCTGCTCGAAGGGGGCATGCAGCTGCTCGGGCGCGAGCGACTCGCCTTGTTCGAGATACTGCGCCATCAGCGCTTCATCGAGTTCGACGACCTGGTCGACGATGGCATCGTGTGCGGCTCTCACGCCGGAGAACGCGGTCGCGGCGGATTCGTCGGGCGCGAAGAAGCAGTCGATCACCTGGCTGCCGTCCGATGCGGGAAGGTTGAGCGGCAGGCATTCGCGGCCGAAACTTGCGACGATGTCGTCCATGAGGGCGCCGAAGTCGATGCCGGGTGCATCGATCCGGTTTACGATGATCATGCGGCACTTGTCACGGCCGGCTGCCATCATGCGGCGGGTGCCGCTCTCGACGCCGGCGGCGGCATTGATAACCACTGCAGCGGTGTCCACTGCTGGCAGGGTCAGCAGAGCACGGCCGGCTAGATCGGGCAGGCCCGGGGTGTCGAGCAGGTTGATCCAGTGGCCGGCCCACTCCAGATGCACCAGTGCGGCGTGCAGCGAGTGGCCCATGGCTTTTTCCTGGGGGTCGAAATCGGACACCGTGTCGCCGCGCTCGACGCTGCCAGCGGCGCCGATCGCGCCCGAGGCCAGAAGCAGCGCCTCGACCAGCGTGGTCTTGCCGCTGCCCGCGTGGCCGAGCAGGGCGAGGTTGCGAATGTCGTGTACCGAGCTGGGTGTCATGTTTCGCCTCCCTTGGGGTTGAATGGCCTCAAGTGTCCGCCCGCGGGCGCTGGAAGGCAATGCGCAAGGTCAACATGCATGCAGGCGCCCGGCCTGCCGCTGCGGCCTCACGCGCTGCGCAGGCCGGCGCTCCGCGTGAGGCCGATCGCGACCAGCGGCAGCAGCAGACCGAGCGCCGTGACTGTGACCAGCAGCATGCCGAGTTCGCTGTAGTCGGCGGGTATCGTGATTGCACCAGTCGAGGCGTCGCGCACCTCGCGGGTTACCGTGTAGAGCTGATTGAGGTATTTGGTGCCCAGTTGCGAGGCCGACAGCGCAAGGTTGGCGAAGGAGCTCATCACCGCGAAGAAGGTGGCCTTCAGGTGCGCCGGGGCGGAGTTGGCGATCCACGCCAGCATCGGCACCATCGAGATCTGGCCGAGCGGCGATTCGAGCGCCGTGTCGATGACGGCGATGAAGCGCGCATCGACGATACCGCCCGTGCGTGCCGCGGTCCATTCGTGCAGGCCGTGGTACATGCCGATGATCGGCAGTGACAGCACTGTGGTGGCGAGCGTCAGGAAGACGACGATGTAGACGATCGAGCGCTCGGCCATGAAACGCCGGAACAGGAACAGGCCGAGCAGGGTCAGGCTGCTGGCGATCAGCGCCAGTTTGGCGAGGAAGGACTGGTCGAAGCCGAGTTCGTCGATCATCCACCACGTCGACCCCGCGCCGGGAGTGGGGATGGCGCGGAACACGAAGATGATGATGGCGGTGCCGAGCAGGGTGTTGCGCGCAGTGGGCGTGAGTTCGCGCAGCAGCCGGCCCATCATCACTGCGATGACGGTGAACGAGCCTGCGAAGATGATCTCCTGGCCGTAGGGCATGCCCGACAGGCCGACGCCCAGGGTGAGCGCGACGAACACCGCGCTGCCGCCCAGGATCCACCAGTTGGGCGCAGTGCGCGCCTGGGGGCCGTGCAGCAGGCGGTCGATCTCGGCGCGGTCACGGCCGAGCGCAGCCAGGCGGCGCGCCTCGCGGCGCTTGAGCCAGCCGGCGAGCAGCACGCCGCTGACCGACAGCAGCGGGATAAGCAGCGCCAGTTCGTAGATGTGCAGGTAGATCGCGACCTTCTCGGCCTCGGGCAGTGCCTCTGCGCCCTTGAACAGCACCACGTTGGCGAGCGACACCATCACGCTGCCGCCGATGATGGCCACCCGGCCCAGGGTTTGCATGGTGGTGTGCATCAGGCGTACGGTCGCCTCGTCGAGCGGCTGGCCGTGGGCGTCCACCTGGGGAACGGCCTCCACCGTCATCGCGTCGGCAACGGCGTCCTGCATCACGTACCCGACCGGAGCGAGGAGCACCGACAGCACGAACCAGGCTTCGGCGGGCATGATCGCGCGCATCGCGTCGGGGTTGCCGATCAGTCCGATCATGATGAAAAGGCTGGCGGCGATCAGGCTGGCGCCGAGATAGACGAGGCCGGCCTTGTAGCGCCACAGCAGGTCGACCAGATGGCCGATCGGCATCTTGAGCGCCCACGGAATGCCGGCCCAGAACCCCAGCGCGGCAAGGAAGGCGGCCGACAGGCCGAGGTAGTCCTTGACGAAGAAGGTGCCGACGATGCCGGTGAGTCCCGAGATGCCGGCCGCACAGTACACCATCAGCGGCGGCAGGTAGGACAGCCGCATTTCGCGGCCGAGTTCGAGCAGGTTACGGTCGATCCAGCGGTAGATGGCGTGCAGCACTCTGTCGGCCTTGTCGTCGGGTCGGTTCATGGAGGTGGCAGCGAAGCTTTGCCGAGGGGGCCGTCAACCTGCGAACAGGCGCTCCACCCAGGGCATGATCCATGGCAGGGACAGCGCGGTGATGAGACCGTTCAGTCCCATCGCGAGCGCGGCGAAGGCGCCCGCCTGCTCACTGACCTGGAAGGCGCGCGCGGTGCCGATGCCATGCGAGGCAATGCCGATCGCGAAGCCATGCACGGCATGGTCGCCGACATGCAGTCGGCGCAGGATGGCGCGCCCGAACACTGCGCCGATGATGCCGGCGCTGATGACCAGCACTGCCGTGAGCGAGGGCAGGCCGCCAATACGCTCGGCCACGCCCATCGCGATCGGCGTGGTGACGCTCTTGGGCGCGAGCGACATCAGTGACTCGCGGCTGGCACCGAGCAGGGCGCCGATGCCCCAAGCCGACAGTGCTGCGGTGAGCGAGCCCGCGACCAGCGCGATCAGGAGTGGGCCCGCCATGGCCTTGAGTCGCGGCCATTGTGCATAGAGCGGAATCGCAAGCGCGACCGTCGCCGGCCCGAGCAGGAAGTGCACGAACTGGGCGCCATCGAAATAGGTTTGGTAGGGCGTGCCGGTGGCGAGCAGCAGGGTGGCAAGGATGGCCACGCTGATCAGCACAGGGTTGGCGACCGGATGAAAGCCCGCGCGTTTGTAGATCCAGAAGGCGGCCTGGTAGGCGAGCAGGGTCAGCGTGAGACCAAGCAGCGGTGTCGCCGACAGGTAGACCCAGATTTCCTCGAGGTCCGGACTCATTGTTCGCGCTCCGCGGCCGTGCGTGCGCGGTTGCGAGTGAGCGCCTTGAGCACGAGCGCGGTCACCGCGATGGCGAGGAAGGTGCTGAGGAAGAGTGCGACCAGCAGGGGCAGCCATTCGGCGGCGATGCGATCGCCGTAGAGCACGATGCCTGTACCCGCAGGCACGAACAGCAGCGACAGGTGCTGCAGCAGGGTGCCGGCGGTCTGGCGCAGGTCGTCGCCCGGGCCGCCGCGCAGCATGAGCACGAGAAAGAGCAGCGCCATGCCGATCACCGGTCCGGGAATCGGCAGCGCAAAGCCGCGGGCGATGACTTCGCCGGCGAGCTGGAAGACGAGAAGCAGGGTCAGGGCGGCGATCATCGTGGTGACTGTCGAGTGGGCTCCGAGGGGGCGGGCGTCGGTGTAACGCCCAAGCCTACTACAGTAGCCCGTGGCCGATCGTACGCACTGCAATGCCGACGACTGCGCCGAGCGCGGCAGGCTTCCATACCGCCGCCACCCGGCGTCCTGCCGAGATCAGGACGGCCACGCCGGCCACATCGAAGGGGTGGATCAGGAAGCCAGCACTCGCGTTCAGGGTCGCGACGGAGGTGTTGCCGCTCTTGAGCATCTCATCCATGACGCCCATCATCGCCGTGCCCCCAGCGATGTATTTCGTGAGCGTGAGCAGTATGAGCGCCGGGTCGAGATCGAACAGGCGCAGCAGCGGTGTGAGCAGGCTGGTTAGCAGATCGATGCCACCGCTGGCGCGCAGCGCCATCACGGCCACGAGGGCGAGGACCAGCATCGGAATGGCGCCGATCGAAATCTTGAAGGCCTCGGCGCCAGCGCGGTTGATGACGTCTAGCACGCCCTTGGTGTCGTCGGCGACTGGGTGGCGCAGTGTCTCGTCGAGGGGGCCTTCGATGCTCGAAAGACCGCGCCCGAACACATGGTAGGTCGCCGCCGCGGCCGCCAGGCCGCCGACGCAGGACAGCAGCAGTGCTGGTCCGAAGGAGAGCCCCATCGCCGCCATCGGGAAGGTGACATTGGCTTGCGCCATGGCCATCACCATCGCCAGTGTGGCTGCAAGGTGGCGGTCGGAGGCCCCGCGGCCCTCCATCATGGCCAGCGTGGCGACCGGCGCGGCGAAGCTGACGAAGTTGATCTGCAGGGCGGCGAACACGCCCAGCCCGGTCAAGCCCGCCGGGCGCAGCAGGGGAGCCAGGCGCGCGACCACCCAGTCGATTGCGCCGCGCGCCTCCAGCATGCGCATCAGCGACAACATCACCACCATGATCGGCAGCAGCACGAAGAGTGCGAGCTCCACGGCCGAACGACCGGCCTGGAGGATGATCTGGGTCAGCAGGTCCATATGCTGCGGCCGCTGTCGGTCAGGGGTGCGAGGAGGGAATGCATGCGCTCAGGCCGACTTGCCGAAGTAGTAGAGCGTGAGCAGGCTACCGACGGCGATGATGAAGCGCCGCAGCCAGATTGCCGGCAACCGGCGTGCCATGGTGGCGCCCCAGTATCCACCCAGCGTGGCGGTGAGCAGCATGATCACCGTGTGCGGCCAGGAGACCGCATTGGCGAGCACGAAGGTTGCGACCGCGACGCTGTAGATGATTGCCGACAGCCAGTTCTTCAGCGCGTTGATCTCGTGCACGTCCTTGAAGCCCTGGATGGCGAGCGCAGCGATCATGAGGATGCCCATGCCGGCACCGAAGAAGCCGCCGTAGATCGACACCAGGAGCTGGAACACATAGCCGCCTGGGCCGATGTGGCGTTCATCTCGTCCCGCCGGCGCAGGTTTCCATCTCTGCACCAGCGTTGAGATCTGGCTGCTGAAGGCGAACAGCACCGTCGCCAGCAGCAACAGCCAGGGGATGAGCGCGGAGAAGGCCGCATTCGAGGTCTGCAACAGCAGCAGCCCGCCGCCGATGCCACCTAAGAAGGCAACCACGGACAGTGCCGGCAGGCTCCTGGAGAAGCGCTTGAGTTCGCGACGGAAGGCCCAGGCGCCGGCCAGGCTGCCCGGCCATAGCGAGACCGAGTTGCTGGCGTTGGCCATTACGGGTGGCACGCCGACGGCAAGCAGTGCAGGAAAGGAGAAGAATGTACCGCCGCCTGCTACGGAGTTGACTGCGCCGGCTGCAAACGCGGCAACGCCGATGAGGACGATGTCAAGGAAGTCGAGGCCGAGCATGAGGGGCGTCTTGGAGGGCAGGCTGCGAGGTGCAGTGCGGCGGTGGCGCTGCGACAGCGTGGGGTGGGCCCGTGGTGTTGCGCGAGCTGCCGCGGAGTCAGATGCCCCGCGGCGCCGCGTTCTGGTTCGGGCTGTCTCCTCCGCCCCGAATTGCCGCGAAGTTTAGTCGACTCCCGATATAAACAGAAGATGCGGCCAAAAGTTTTTTGTATTGACGCGCGTCTTCCGGCGGGGCATCCCATGCCGGACCGTTCGGTGCGACGCGATCGCTAGCGCATGGTTGCCGTTGTGTGGGGCCTGTTGTATGATGCGCGCCCTTAGCCGGTGTAGCTCAGTTGGTAGAGCAGCGCATTCGTAATGCGAAGGTCGGGGGTTCGACTCCTCTCACCGGCACCAGTGATTCAGGCAAAAGGCCAGCCCCATGGGGCTGGCCTTTTGCCTTGATGCGTCTGTGGTCCCTTGTTTTCAGGCAGTCTGGCCGTGGAACAGGCGAAGCAGGCTGTTGAAGGCCTGTGCGCTCACGCTCGGGTCGTAGCGTGCGAAAAGCGCCTGCTGGCGCTTGCGCATGTCCGGCGGCAGGGTGTCGAGGATATGCTCGCGCTCGGCAAGAATCTCTGCGCACATCCGTTCGGTCACGAACAGGAATGCGATTGGTTGATAAAGTCCATCACCCTTGCGGGCATGGAACTGCGGCACCTTCATTCGGGGGTCTCCTATGCATCCGTCGCCTGTGCGGCGACGCCTCCTTGCGCAGCGGCATCTATATCTGGTGCGCCGCTTGCGTTCATAATTATTGCAGTTCCCCTGGCCCGAGTATTGATATAGCGCAGATCACCATCAACTGCTTGTGGGGCGGGGGCTTTTGCAGCAATGCGCCGACGGAGAAATGGAATGAAGACGTCCCTGGTTCTGACCCTTATCGGCCCAGACCGTCCCGGTCTGGTTAATGCGGTTTCGCGGTGTGCCAGCGAGTGTGGTGCGAACTGGCTGGAGAGTCGAATGGCCCACCTGGCCGGGCAGTTCGCCGGCGTGGTGCGACTCGAGGTTGACGCAGGGCAGGTGGATAAGCTCGAGACCGCATTGCAAGCGCTCGAAGGGCAGGGGCTGCGCATCGCGGTTGCCCGTGGTGCTGCCGGCCCAGCTGCGAGTGTCCGCAAGGTCGGCCTGGATCTCGTCGGCCATGACCGGCCGGGTATCGTGCGCGATATCTCGGCGGTGCTGGCCCGGCATGGGGTCAGTATCGAGTCGCTCGAGACGGCCTGCGAAAGTGCGTCGATGAGTGGTGAGCCGCTGTTTCGCGCGCGTGCGGAGCTGGCTGTGCCGGCGACGCTGGAGCTTGGACCGGTGCGCTTGGATCTTGAGGCGCTCGCCAACGAGTTGATGGTCGATCTCGACTTCGCCGACGCATAGCGCGCGCGGGTGGGCGAGTGGCTTCCCGCACCACGCTCTGATGTTGACGTTTACGTTAACGATAACTATGGTTCGCGCTGATGTCGGCGGCCGAGCCTTGCGCAGGCCGGGCCGAGTTCCAAGAACCCACTGAACAGGAGAAGTGCGATGCAGATCGAGAATGGCGTTTTCGTGGTGACCGGAGGTGGGTCGGGGCTGGGGGCTGCGACCGCTCGCATGCTGGTGGAGGCGGGCGCGAGGGTGGTGCTGGCCGATGTCAACCGCGAGGCGGGCGAAGCTCTGGCGACCGAGTTGGGCGCTGGGGCAGTGTTCGTGGCCACCGACGTCACCGACGCCGATAGTGCTCGCGCCGCGATCGATGCCGCCGGTGCGCGTTTTGGCCGGCTCACGGGCCTGGTCAACTGCGCAGGCGTTGCGCCTGCAGAAAAGGTGGTTGGCCGTGAAGGTGCTCACGCGCTCGACAGCTTTGCACGCACGGTGAGCATCAATCTGGTGGGGACCTTCAACATGCTGCGCCTGGCCGCAGAGGTGATGAGCAAGTCCGAGCCCGATGCGGGTGGCGAGCGTGGCGTGATCATCAATACCGCCTCGGTTGCGGCTTTCGATGGCCAGATCGGACAAGCCGGCTATGCCTCGTCCAAGGCTGGTGTCGTCGGCTTGACGCTGCCCGTGGCGCGTGAGTTGTCTCGGTTTGGCATCCGTGTAATGGCGATTGCACCCGGCATCATGGAGACGCCGATGCTGATGGGCATGCCGCAGGAAGTCCAGGACGCGCTCGGCAAGATGGTGCCGTTCCCGTCGCGGCTTGGCCGGCCTGCCGAGTTCGCGGGCCTGGTCCGCCATATCATCGAGAATGCCTATCTCAACGGCGAAGTCATCCGTCTCGATGGGGCCATCCGCATGGCGGCAAAGTAAGCGCTGTCGGCTTCGGGCAGGCGGCGATGGGGGCGCGCTCAGGGCGCGCAGGCGGGCCTCGATGGTGCAGCGCAATGGCCCGAGCAGCGGGATTGTGATAAAAAAGCCTCTCCTTCCCCGACCGCCCCTGCTGGCGCTTCCCGCCGGGGCGGCTTTGTATCGCCGCCGATGACCTCTGCAGAACTGCCCGCCGCGGACGCCGCCGCACCCGATGTCGATTGCTATCACTGTGGCCTGCCGATTCCGGCCGAGACGCAGCATTACGTCAGGATCGAGGGGCGATCGCGGCGCATGTGTTGCGTCGGCTGCGAGGCGGTGGCGCAGTCGATCGTCGATAACGGACTTGTAGATTACTACCGCCACCGCGATGCGATGCCCGAGTCGCGACGCGAGGCGATGCCGGTCGAGCTGCAGGAGCTCGGCCTGTTCGATCACCCCGATTTCCAGAAGAGTTTCGTACGCCCGGTGGGTGAGCACGAGCGTGAGGCAGCCCTGATCCTCGAGGGCATCACATGTGCGGCCTGTGTATGGCTGAACGAAAATCATGTCGCCCGCCTGCCCGGGGTGTCAGCCATCGAGATCAACTACGCCACGCGGCGCGCGCGCGTGCGCTGGGACGAGCAGCGCATCAGGCTGTCCGACATCCTTGCCGCAATCCAGGCCATCGGTTATCGCGCCTACCCTTACGACGCCGAACGTTCGGAGCAGATCGCCAACAAGGAGCGGCGCTCGATGCTGTGGCGGGTCTTCGTGGCCGGCTTCGGCATGATGCAGGTCATGATGTACGCCTTCCCCGTCTATGTGGCGGGCGAGGGCGAGATGACCTGGGACATCGAGCTGCTGTTGCGCTGGGCCAGCCTCCTGCTCACCCTGCCGGTCGTGCTCTATTCGGCCGCGCCATTCTTCCAGCGCGCCTGGCGTGACATACGTCTGCGCCGCCTGGGCATGGACGTGCCGGTCGCGCTGGGTGTGGGCAGTGCATTTCTTGCCAGCCTGTGGGCCACGCTCACTGATGGTCCCGAGGTGTATTACGACTCGGTCACCATGTTCGTCTTCTTCCTTCTGGGTGGGCGTTACCTGGAGATGTTGGCAAGGCAGAAGGCGGTGCGCGGTGTGGAGGAGCTCGGTAAGGTGCTGCCATCCTTTGCCGAGCGGCTGGCCGGTTGGCCGCAGTCCGCAGCCAGCGAGCGCGTGCCGACAGCGCAGCTCGCGCCGGGTGACATCGTGCGCGTGCGGCCGGGCGAAGTCGTGCCCGCCGACGGTGTCGTGGTGGAGGGGGTTGGCGAGGTCAACGAGGCCTTGCTCACCGGCGAGAGCTTGCCCGTTGCCAAGCGCGTTGGCGCGCGGCTCACGGGTGGCAGCATCAATGTGTCCTCACCCTTGGTGCTGCGGGTGGAGCAAGTGGGTGACGCGACGCGCCTGGCGGCCATCCGTCAGTTGATGGAGCGGGCCGCGAGCGAGAAGCCCAAGCTTGCCACGCAGTCCGACAAGGTGGCCGGCTATTTCATCGTCACCTTGCTCGTGCTGGCGGGCATCACCGGTGTCGGCTGGTACTTCATCGATTCCGAGCGCGCGTTGTGGGTGTTCGTCTCCGTTCTGGTGGTGGCATGTCCGTGCGCCTTGTCGCTGGCGACACCGACCGCGCTCACCGTAGCCACCGATGCCCTCGCTCGAATGGGGGTGCTGGTCACGCGCGGGCATGCGATCGAGACCCTGGCCAATGCCAATCGGTTCGTGTTTGACAAGACCGGAACGCTGACCCATGGGCGCATGAGCCTGGAGCGCGTGTTGCCCCTCGGTGCCGCGGACGAGGCTGCCGTGCTGGCGATGGCTGCGGCGATCGAGCAGGGTTCCGAGCATCCGGTGGCGACCGGTCTGCGTGAGGCTGCCGCCGGGCTCGAGTTGCCGCTGGCAAGCGAAGTCGAAGCCGAGACCGGGCAAGGCATGCACGGGCTCATCGACGGCCAGACCGTGTTTATCGGTCGTCCCGAGTATGTTTCGGGCGCGACGGGGCTTGCGATGCCATCGGCACTCGAGGGCTTTGCGTCCGAGGGTGGAACCGTGATTGCGCTGGCATCGCGGTCGGGCTGGCTGGGCTTGTTCAGGCTGGCAGACAGCGTCCGTGAGGAGGCGGGGATGCTGATGCGCCGTCTCGCCGGCGAGCAGATCCCGACGAGTGTGCTGTCGGGTGATGCCCAGCCAGTGGTGGAATCCGTGGCTGGGGCGCTGGGTGTGCAGGATGCCCGCGGTGGCATGAGCCCGCAGGGCAAGCAGCAGGTAATCGCCGTCTTGCAGGAGGATGCTCGGGCCGTCGTCGCGATGGTGGGCGACGGCGTGAATGACGCCCCCGTGCTTGCGCAGGCCCACGTGTCGGTCGCCATGGGTGGGGGGACGGATCTGGCCCGCAATCAGGCTGACATCGTGCTTCTCAACGAGAATCTTGCCAGCCTCGGACGGGGTATCGACCTGTCGCGCAAGACCTTGAAGATCATTCGCCAGAACCTCTGGTGGTCGTTTACATACAACTTCACCTCCGTCCCGCTCGCAATGGCCGGGCTGGTGACGCCCTGGATGGCAGGGGTCGGCATGGCGGCGAGTTCGCTGCTCGTCGTTCTCAATGCGCTGCGCCTGCAGCGCGTGCCGCGGGGCCGAGCCTGAGGCTTGCATAGGAGAGCTGGCATGGAGAGCCTGTACCTGTTGATCCCGCTATCGGTGCTGCTGGTGTTCGTGATCGGTGTGATCTTCTGGTGGTCGCTGCGCAGTGGTCAGTACGACGACATGGAGGGGCCAGCCTATCGGCTGCTGATGGACGACCGTGACGAGCCGGCTCCGGACGCCCGGGAGCGGGAGGGGGGTGACGCGAAGCGGACCGCGGGGCGTGACGAGGGGGAGCGCTGACATGTCGCTTCGGCGCTTGCTCCAGGGGTGGTGCAGATGCGGACAGGTTGACCTAGGTCAACACGCGCTTTGGCGGCGTGGCGATAATTGTGCCGTGGTTGTCGATCGGGCTTGGAAGACGGTGGGCAACGAGTGTTTTTATGTCTCTCTGTTGGGGTTGGGGGTGCGTTGATACGCACCCTTTTTTTTCGTCTGTCATTCTCGATTTCGGCGTTTTGGGTATGCGGCCCGTGGTTGCTGCGGTCGGTCCGATATGCCGGCGACGGCGCTCCTGTTGCGTGCGGCGCTTGCCCGCAAACGCCCGTCTGACTGCGCCTTCAGCCTTGTGACGAGGGCCTTGCCTGATAGGGCGCATGGATCTGGATTTCGTCCAATTTTTGCTTCCTCGCCCCCCTCGGCTGCAATACAATGTTGATCTGTGTCAAATTGGGATTTACGCCAACGCGTATTCTCGGCCGGTCTTCAGGAAGTGCGCCGCAGTCGTCGCGCGTCGTGCTCGCAAAGCTTTCAAAACAAAGAGGTGACTCACATGCAATCGCAAGCGACTTATAACTATAAAGTCGTGCGTCAGTTCGCCATCATGACGGTGGTGTGGGGCATCGTGGGCATGCTGGTCGGTGTCATCGCCGCAGCACAGCTCGTGTGGCCCGAACTGAACGTTCACGAATTCCTGCACTTCGGCAGGTTGCGCCCGCTGCACACCAACGCCGTGATTTTCGCGTTTGGCGGCTGTGCACTTTTCGCCACCTCCTACTACGTGGTCCAGCGTACCTGCCACGCTACGTTGTTCGCGCCGAAGCTGGCGGCCTTCACCTTCTGGGGCTGGCAACTGGTCATCGTGCTCGCGGCGATCACGCTGCCGCTGGGCTACACGACCTCCAAGGAATACGCCGAGCTGGAGTGGCCGATCGACATCCTGATCGCTGTCGTGTGGGTCTCTTATGCGGTGGTGTTCTTCGGTACCATCGTCAAGCGCAAGATTTCGCACATCTACGTCGCCAACTGGTTCTTTGGTGCTTTCATCCTCACCGTGGCGCTGCTGCACATCGTCAATAGTGCCGCCATCCCGGTGTCGCTGTTCAGCATGAAGTCCTACTCCGCCTACGCCGGCGTGCAGGACGCAATGATCCAGTGGTGGTATGGCCACAACGCGGTGGGTTTCTTCCTGACCGCGGGCTTCCTGGGCATGATGTACTACTTCGTGCCGAAGCAGGCCGATCGTCCGGTGTATTCCTATCGTCTGTCGGTGGTGCACTTCTGGGCGCTCATCTTCACCTACATGTGGGCTGGCCCGCACCACCTGCACTACACCGCGCTGCCTGACTGGACCCAGTCGGTGGGCATGGTCTTCTCGCTGATCCTGCTTGCGCCGTCCTGGGGTGGCATGATCAACGGGGTTCTGACCCTGTCCGGCGCCTGGCACAAGCTGCGCACCGACCCGATCCTCAAGTTCCTGATCACCTCGCTCTCGTTCTACGGCATGTCGACCTTCGAAGGCCCGATGATGTCGATCAAGACGGTCAATGCGCTGTCGCACTACACCGACTGGACGGTTGGTCACGTGCACTCCGGTGCGCTCGGCTGGGTGGCGATGATCTCGATCGGTGCGGTGTACTTCCTGCTGCCCCGCCTGTATGGCCGGAGCGAGATGTACAGCGTCAAGCTGATCAACGCTCACTTCTGGATCGCGACCATCGGCATCGTGCTCTACATCGCCTCGATGTGGATTTCCGGTGTGATGCAGGGCCTCATGTGGCGTGCGACCAACCCGGATGGCACCCTGACCTACTCCTTCGTCGAGAGCGTCAAGGCCAGCTACCCGTTCTGGACCATCCGTTTCATCGGCGGCGCGCTCTTCCTCGGCGGCATGTTCATCATGTTCTACAACATGGTGAAGACCATCGCCGGCCAGAAGGCCTATGACGCCCCGGTGCTTGCGCCTGCGGCTGCCCACGCCTGATCGGAGAACAACAACATGGCTCAATCGAAACACGAAAAAGTCGAACGCAACGTATTCCTGATGATCGTCCTCACGCTGCTCACCGTCAGCGTGGGTGGTCTGGTGGAGATCGTGCCGCTGTTCTTCCAGCACTCGACCACCACTGCAATCGACCACAAGGGCAATGCGCTCGACGTCAAACCCTATGATCCGGTGCGCCTGGTCGGCCGTGACATCTACGTGCGCGAGGGCTGCTACAACTGCCATTCGCAGATGATCCGTCCGTTCCGCGCCGAAACCGAGCGTTATGGCCACTACTCGGTGGCGGGTGAGTTCATCTACGACCACCCGTTCCAGTGGGGTTCCAAGCGCACCGGTCCGGACCTGGCCCGAGTTGGTGGTCGTTACTCCGATGAGTGGCAGCGTGTCCACCTGATCAACCCGCGTGATGTCGTGCCTGAGTCGAACATGCCGGCCTTCCCGTGGCTGGATCGTCCTGTCAAGGCGGACGACATCCAGGCGAAGATGCGTGCGCTCAACAAGGTCGGCCTGCACAAGTACAGCGAGGAGGAAATCGCCGCGGCGCCTGCAGCGCTCGAGGGCAAGACCGAACTCGATGCGATCGTGGCCTACCTGCAAGGGCTCGGCACCGCGATTTCGAACTTCAGGTAAGGAGCTGGGCGCGCCATGGATATAAATGACTTCAGAAGCCTGATCACGGTGCTTGGGTTCCTGTGCTTCCTCGGCATCTGCGCCTGGGCGTACAGCAAGCACGCCAAGGCCGGCTTCGACGAGGCGGCGCGCCTGCCCCTGAGCGACGACGACCTGCCGGCCCAGGGGGGGCGGCAAGACCAAGAGGGAAAAGCAAATGGCTGACTTTATCAGCGGTTTCTGGAACATGTATGTGATGGTCCTCGTGGCCCTCTCCATCCTGTTCTGTGTGTTCGTGCTGGTGTCGAACATGACCAAGCGCGAAAAGGGGCCGGTCGAGCTTCACGGCCACGTGTGGGACGAGACGCTCGCCGAGTACAACAACCCGCTGCCGCGCTGGTGGATGTACCTGTTCTGGATCACGATCGTGTTCGGTGTGGTTTATCTGGCGATCTACCCGGGCTTCGGCAACGTCAACCAGCACCGTGGGCAGTGGGCGCAGTACGACGCCGAGATGCAGGCCGCGGAAGAGCGCTTCGGCCCCGTCTTTGCCAAGTATCGCGACATGGACGTCATGGCCGTGGCCGCGGATCCCGACGCCCGCGCCATGGGGCAACGCATGTTCCTGACCTACTGCGCGCAGTGTCACGGTTCGGCTGCCCAGGGTGCGAAGAGCTTCCCGAACCTTACCGACAGCGCCTGGCTGTGGGGCGGCGAGCCGGACAACATCCGCGAGACGATCACCAACGGCCGCAACGGCATCATGCCCCCGTTCGGGCCGGCGCTTGGTGCAGAGGGAGCGAAGGATGTCGCCAACTATGTTCGTTCGCTGAACGGCCTGGCGCATGACTCCCTGCGGGCGCAGCGCGGCAAGGAAGGTTTCGAGACCAACTGCGTGGCCTGCCACGGTGCCGATGCAAAGGGCAACCCGATGCTTGGCGCGCCCAATCTGACCGACAACATCTGGCTCTACGGTTCGTCCGAGGCCGTCATCATCGAGACCATCACGCACGGCCGTAACAACCGTATGCCGGGCTTCGGTGAGTTCCTCGGCGAGGACAAGGTCCACATCCTGACCGCTTACGTACTGAGCCTGAGCAAGAAGTAACAGTCGCACCGCAGTCTGCAGTTCCATCTCCGGGGGAATGGGGGTTCCCCCGGGGTTACCATAACAACAATAACAACACTTCATCGGTACACTAGGCCATGAGCAGCACGACCCCAGAACCCCGCAAGCCGGCGCAAGCCAACTCCGACGCCAGTTTCGATACGCTTTACGCCGCACGCAAGAAGCTATACGTGCGCGCAGTCACCGGCCTGTTCGCCAATTGGCGCTGGGCCCTGGTGTGGTTCACCCAACTCGTTTTCTACGGACTGCCCTGGCTCAGCTGGAACGATCGGCAGGCCGTGCTGTTTCACCTCACCGAGCGCAAGTTCTACATCTTCGGCTGGGTGTTCTGGCCGCAGGATGTCTTCTTCCTCGCCATCCTGCTGATCATCTCCGCATACGCGCTGTTCTTCTTCACTGCGGTGGCCGGACGACTCTGGTGCGGCTACGCCTGTCCGCAGACGGTCTACACCGAGATCTTCATGTGGATCGAGCAGAAGATCGAGGGTGATCATGTCAGGCGGCAGAAGCTCGACCAGGCTCCCATGAGCGTCGGCAAGGCCGTGCGTCGTGGCAGCAAGTTTGCGGCCTGGGGGCTCGTCGCGCTGTGGACCGGCTTTACCTTCGTCGCCTACTTCTCGCCGCTCGACGAGCTCCTCGCCTCCCTGCTTACGCTTGGCTTCGGCCCTTGGGAGCTGTTCTGGATCCTCTTCTACTCAGGCTTCACCTACCTCTTCGCCGGGGTGTTGCGTGAGCAGGTCTGCAAGTACATGTGCCCTTACGCGCGTTTCCAGGCCGTCATGTTCGACCCGGATACGCTCGTCATTACCTATGACGAGGAGCGTGGCGAGCCGCGCGGGACGCGCAAGAAGAACATCGACCCGCGCAGCGTCGGCAAAGGGGACTGTATCGATTGCGGCATATGCGTTCAGGTTTGTCCGACCGGTATCGACATCCGCGATGGTCTCCAGTACGAATGCATCGGCTGCGCAGCCTGTATCGATGCCTGCGACCAGGTCATGGACAAGATGAACTATCCCCGTGGCCTGATCCGCTACTCCACGGAGAACGCGCTCAAAAAGCATTGGGGGCGCAAGGAGATACTGCTGCATGTACTGCGGCCGCGGACATTGATCTATGGCGCCGTGCTGGTACTGGTCTCTCTTGCCTTCGTCTGGGGGCTCGCGGCGCGCGATCCTCTGCGTGTCGACATCATTCGTGACCGCTCGTCGCTTGGTCGTGAGATCGAAGGCGGCTTCATCGAGAACGTCTACCAGCTTCAGGTCATGAACATGACCGAGGCGCCGCGCGCGTTCCAGCTCGCGGTGTCCGGCATGCCCGGGGTGCGTATCGGTGGTGTCGAGCGCGTCGAGGTGCCGGCGGCGTCTACCCAGGCGGTGACGCTTCAGGTCCTGGTGCCCTACGACGCGGGTGCTCCCGGTGCCAACACGATTGCTTTCCGCATCACGGCCGAGGACAACCCGGCGCTGAGCGTGAATGAAGAAACCACTTTCCTGATCCCGAGGTGACATGAGTACTGCTGCGTCCGACAAGTCCCCCCCTCCGCCGTGGTATCGGCAGGGCTGGCCCTGGTTTCTGATCACGTTTCCGGCAATTGCAGTGATTGCCGGCATCGCAACCTTCGTCATTGCCGTGAAGACTTTCGATGGCATGGTTGTTGACGACTACTACAAGGAAGGCCGGGCGATCGTTCAGACCATGGGCAGGGCCGAGCACGCCCGCGACCTTGGTCTGAAGGCCGACCTCCGGATTCGTAGTCAGGAGATCAGGATCGAGCTGGGCGCGACCAACGCGGTCGATGTGCCAGAGCGGATCCGGCTCACGATCTCGCACCCCACACGGGGTGGTCTGGACCAGGAGTTGGTTCTCACCCGCAAGGGCGAAGGGTTGTATGAAAGTGCGATTGCGCCCCTTGGTACCGGGCGCTGGTTGTTCCTGATAGAAGATGAGTCCCGCAGCTGGCGCATGAACGGGGCCGCGTTCCTCCCTGCAGAGATGGAGATCACCATTGATCCGAATGCCTGATTTTTCTGCTAAGGAGGTATGTCATGGCCTGGGAGTTGTTGTTCACCAGTGATATCGGCTTGCTGAGTCTGTTCACCATCCTGTTCGTAGTCGTGATGGCGATCTATCTGTATCGCTTCGCGCGTCGGCACATGGCCGAAGACGAACGCAGGGCGAGCGCCGGGCGCTGATCAGCACACCGGTAAACAAAAAAACGGCCCGTGAGGGCCGTTTTGCATAAGCGCGGGTTCCTGTCCCTTTCAGCGATAGACCAGGACGGGCGTCTTGCTGTGGGTGAGCACCTTCTGTGTTTCGCTGCCCAGAAGCAGACCTGCGATGCCACGCCGGCCATGGGAGGCCATGAAGATCAAGTCGCAGCCATGGCGATCGGCTGCATCGATGATTGCCTCGTAGGGGACTTCGTTGACGGCAGTGTCCGTGTCCGACGCCACGCCAGCCTCATCTGCGCTGGCCTTGGCCTTGGCCAGGATGGCGTTTGCCTCGGACGCGGCCGATTTTGCGAACTGTTCCGGCGTTGTGGGGTCGATCAGTGCGCCTTCGCCATAAATGGGCATGGGAAAGTCGGGCTGGGCGTAGAAGAAGGTGATGCGCGCTCCGGCGTCCTTGGCGAAGGAGACGGCGCGGGCCACCGTGCTTTCGGACAAGGCCGACCCATCGGTCGGGACCAGGATGTGCTTGAACATGACGGAGACTCCCTGTTGTGTGTCACGATCCGATTATAGCCAGCGCCACGTGCTGAGGGCGCTTGATCGCGATCAAACAGCCTGCGGATTGCTCCGTGATTCTTGTGGCGTGCGTGTAAGGTGCATGCGGGGCGTTGCAAGCAGTACGCATAGGGAGGCTTGTTGACGATGCAACTGACTTTCTACGGCGCCGCTGGCGAGGTGACGGGGTCCTGCCTCAAGGTGGATCATCCTGACGGTGCATTCATCGTCGATTGTGGCTTGTTTCAGGGTGGCAGGCAGGCCGATCGCAAGAACCGGGAGGCGCTCGAATTCGATCTGCGCGAGATCCAGTTTGCGCTCCTTACCCATGCGCATCTAGATCATAGCGGCCTCGTCCCACGGCTCGTTGCCTTGGGTTACCGGGGGCCGATCTACGCTACCGCTGCCACTGTAGACCTCCTGGGCGTCATGTTGATGGACTCGGCCTTCATACAGGAGAAGGAGTCCGAGTGGGCCTTGCGCAATGCGCGCTCGAGGAAGACGCAGCGGTACAGGGAGCTTGCGCCGTTGTATACGGTCGAGCAGGCGCGGGCGAGCCTGGGGCGCTTGCGTGCGATCGAATACGATGTCTGGTTTTCGCCCGCGCCTGGTGTACGCTGCCGGTTTCGCAATGCCGGTCATATCCTGGGCTCGGCGATCATCGAGATCGAGTTCGTCGGTAGCGGGCGCCGCATGGTCGTCTCGGGCGATCTGGGACAGCCCTTGCGGCCTGTCCTGCAGGATCCCGTGCGGGTTACGCGCGCCGACATCGTTTGCGTGGAGTCGACCTACGGTGATCGCGCTCATCGCTCGGTGGGTGACACCTACAAGGAGCTTGCCGATGTGCTCAACACCACGCTCGCACGTGATACGGGCAACGTGATCATTCCGGCCTTCGCAGTGGGGCGAACCCAGGAGATGCTGTTCGTGCTCGCCGATCTTGTCCGTTCCGGGCGGGTGAGCCGGCTCGACGTTGCGGTTGATTCGCCGATGGCCACAGCGGCGACCGAGCTCACCGTTCGCCACCGCGAGCTCTGGGATGACGAGACGCGGGAGCTGTACGACTGGGTGCAGGCCAATGGCGAACGTTTTCGCTTGCGCTTCGTCCAGGATGTCGAGGAATCGATCGCGTTGAACGCCGTGCGTGGCGGGCGCGTGATCATCTCGGCGAGCGGCATGTGCGACGCCGGGCGAATCAAGCACCATCTACGTCATAACCTGGCGCGTACGGAATGCGCGATCGTGATCGTCGGTTTCCAGGCTGCCGGCACGCTCGGTCGCCGGTTGGTCGATGGTGCCAGGCAAGTCACGCTGTTCGGGGAGCGAGTACCCGTTCGCGCGCGCGTGCACACCATCGGTGGCCTGTCCGCGCATGCCGACCGCCCGGCCTTGCTCGACTGGCTGCGCGGTTTCACGCCGCCGCCAACGAGGACTTTCGTCGTCCATGGCGAGGTGCTTGCCGCTGCCGGCCTGGCTTCGGCAGTGGAGGGTGAGCTAGGCTGGAGCGGTGTCGAGGTGGCTGTCGCCCGACGTCCGTACCAGCTCCGATGAATCGTTGCGAGGAGAGCGAAGCACATGACTACACCGGACCGCAGGAGTCGTCCATCGTCGCACCCGAGGGCGACGCGCGGGCGTGCCAATGAATTGCTGCGTCGACTGCACGACAAGGTGGAGGGGTCTGTCGATCCGCTCGGCATGACCGCGCCCATAGTCCACGCGCAGCTTGCCTGGATGGCGCATCCACAGGAGCTGAGCGAGCACCTGCTGAGTCTCTCGCGCGACCTTTTCCGGCTGCAGATGCACACGTGGGATCGCATGCGCGGCATTCCGAGCGAGGATCCGATCAGCCCGAATGCCGATGATGCGCGCTTCTCGGATCCTGCCTGGACCGAGCGCCCGACCTGGGACCTGATCAAGGAGTGGTACCTCGCCTTCACCCGCCATACGCAGGACATGCTCTACGAGACGCCGGGGCTGTCGAACAAGGAGCGCAGGCGCGCAGCCTTCTGGTGGCGGAAATGGCTCAATGCGGTTGCGCCGACCAACTTCTTCTGGACCAACCCTGTTGCGCTCAGGCGCGCGATCGAGACCAATGGCGACAGCCTGAGGCGTGGCTTCGAGAACTGGCTCGCCGACCTGCAGGCCGGCAACGTTCGCATGACGAGCCCGGATGACTTCCGTGTGGGCGAGAATCTCGCCACCACGCCTGGTGCCGTGATCTACCGCAACAGGTTGCTCGAGGTGATCCACTATGCCCCGACCCAGAAGCGCGTGCGTGCCGAGCCCGTGGTGATCATCACGCCCTGGATCAACAAGTTCTACGTGCTCGATCTGGTGCCGCGAAAGAGCATGATCCGCTTCCTGCTCGATCAGGGGCTCGACGTGTTCATCACCAGCTGGAAGAACCCTGATGCCAGCATGAGCGAGGTGGGCTTCGATGACTACCTGATCGAGGGCATCGACGAGATCGTCCGTCAGGCGCGCGCCTTCACGGGCGCCGCAAAAGTGCATGCCGCCGGCTATTGCATTGGCGGCACCGCACTGGCGATGTACATGGCGTGGGCGAACCGGCGCTATGGTGAGGCCGAGATGCCGGTCGCCGACTGGACCTTGTTTACGACGCTGGTCGACTTCCACAAACCAGGCGACATCGAGGTCTTCATCGATGAGAGCAGCATCCGCTACCTGACCGAGCAGATGGCTCGCAAGGGCTACCTGGACGGCAAGGAGATGGCCGCCTCGTTCAGGCTGCTGCGCTCCAACAGCCTGATCTGGCATTACGTCGTGCATGGCTGGCTGTACGGAGAGTCACCGCCGCCATTCGACGTGCTGTTCTGGAACATGGATACCACCCGCATGCCGTACCGCATGCATGCCTGGTATTTGCGCGAACTCTACCTGCACAACAAGTTGATCCAGCCAGGGGCCTTGCAGGTCGCCGGTGAGGCGCTCGACCTCGCGGCCGTTTCGCAGCCGCTCTATGCGGTTGCGGCCGAGGACGATCACATCGCGCCGTGGCTGCAAACCTTCAAAGTGGTGCATCACGTTGGCGGACCGGTGCGGCAGGTATTGTCGAGTTCCGGGCATATCCTGGGCATCGTCAATCCCGTCGTCGACCCGCCCAAGCGCCACTACTGGGTCGAAGCCAGCACACGCGACGATACGCCGGAAACCTGGCGTCAGCGCGCCAAGCGTTGCGAGGGGAGCTGGTGGGAAGATTGGATGCGCTGGCTCAAGCCACGCTGCGGCGCGCTCGTGGCGGCGCGCCCGGTGTCGACCGAGGCTTTTCCCGCGCTTGCCGATGCGCCAGGGCAGTACGTGCTCGAGCCCTGAACGGCTACCGTGCTGCAACGGCCTCAGGCGTTGTGCCGTGCCAGGCGTGCAGGGTCGTGCAGGGTGATGCGCTTGCCCTGCACGCTGATCAGGCCTGCTTCGCTGAGGTCATGGAAGATTCGCGACAGCGTCTCGGGGGTCAGGTTGAGGCGCGAGGCGATCACCTGCTTGCTGGTGGGAAGCGCAATCTCGCATGGCGTGTCGCTGTCCGCCACCTGCAGCAGGTAGCCGATGACGCGCTGCATGCTCGAGCGCAGCGAGTAGGTTTCGACGTCCTGGATCAGGCTGTGCAGACGAATCGCCATGCCGGCCAGCAGTTTGTGAGCGAAGGTCGAATCCTGGTCGATGAGTTCGGTCACGACCGCCTGGCCGACATGGATCAGCACCGTGTCGCACAAGGCCTCCGCAAAGACCGGGTAGGGGTGGTTCATGAACATCACCGCCTCGCCGAAGCTCTGCATCGCACCCACGATCTCGACCACCTTCTCGGTGCCCTGTGGCGACGAGAAGGCCAGCTTGATCTGGCCCGATACGACGAAATAGAAGCCGTGGGGCTGGTCGCCGCGCTGGAACAGCACTTCGCCCCTGCCGACATGCCGATCGCGGGTGTAGCGCGACACACGCTGGATATCCGACTCCGACAACTCACTGAACAGCGGGATGCGATGCAGCAGGGCAGGGATGTCGACATGGGGGTGCTGGGACATTGCTTTGGCTCCGGAACGATTCGTAATCTTACCCGAGACGGGCGACAATACCTGTCGCCCCGAGACCGGCAGCTTGCCAGCCCTTGCAAGGAAAAAGGATGTACTACGCGATCAAACACCTTCACGTCGTCTGCGTCGTGCTCAGCGCAGCGGGTTTCCTGCTGCGCGGCATGTGGATGCTGACGGGCAATCCGATGCTCTCGCACCGGCTCACCCGTGTGTTGCCGCACATCATCGACAGCCTGCTGCTGCTGTCAGCGATCACGCTGGCGGTCATGATCGCGCAGTACCCGTTTGCCGCCGACTGGGTGACCGCCAAGGTCGGTGGCCTGGTTGCATACGTGCTGCTTGGCACGCTTGCACTCAAGCGCGGCCCGACCAAGCCGGTGCGTGCGGGCGCCTTTGCGGCCGCCCTGTCCGTGTACGTATGGATCGTGTCGGTCGCCTTCACCAAGAATCCCGCAGGCTTCCTTGCCTGAACAATGGCGGCCGTCGAGGCGGGGCGGCCAGCGTCAGCGCGCGCCGTGCTGGTGCTGGATCAGGCGCTTGAGCCCGGTGGGATCGAGCAACTGCACGTGCTTCTGTTGCACCGAGATCAGCCCTTCGTCCTGGAAGCGGGAGAAAGCGCGAGACACCGTCTCGAGCTTGAGCCCCAGGTAGGAACCGATCTCCTCGCGCGTCATGCGCAGGTGGAATTCCTGCGCCGAGAAGCCGCGCGCATTGAAGCGCTGCGACATGTTGAGAAGGAACGCCGCCAGCCGTTCCTCGGCGCGCATCGAACCGAGGAGCATCATCACGCCGTGGTCGCGCACGATCTCGCGGCTCATCACCTTGTGGAACTGCAGTTGCAGGCCTTCCACTTCGTGTGACATCTGCTCGAGCTTGTCATAGGCGATCACGCAGACCTCGCTGTCCTCGAGGGCGATCGCATAGCAGGTATGCGACTCTGCACTGATGCCGTCGAGGCCGAGAATCTCTCCGGTCATCTGGAAGCCGGTCACCTGATCGCGGCCGTCTTCGAGCAGCACGTCGGTCTTGAACGAACCGGCGCGGATGGCGTAGATCGCCTCGAACGGATCGCCCGCACGATACAGGCTTTGCTGGCGCTTGACCTTGCGCCGCGCGCCAACGAGTTCGTCCAGGCGGTTCAACTCGCTGTCGGACATCCCGAAGGGCAGGCACAACTCGACCAGGTTGCACTGCGAACAGGCAGACTTGAGCCCGTTCACGGTAATTGGCACGCTCGCCCTCATCTGCACGATAATCCTGCTTCCCCGACAAAAGACGCCAGACCTGGCTCAGGAGTGGTTCGATCGGGCAACACATCACGCCCGTTGACCCACGTCAACCAAAAAAACGCGGCGATCTGCCATTGTTTGGCACACACTGCCGCAGCAAGATCATGACAAGCCAGAACCAACTCATCTTCGATCCGCAACTCATCCGCCGATTCGACATCAACGGACCGCGCTACACGTCCTATCCGACAGCGGACCGCTTCGTCGAGGCCTTCAACGCCGATGCGCTCAAGGCCTGGCTCGCAAAAAGGGCGGTCGGCGGCGTCAGCAAACCGCTCTCATTATACTTCCACATCCCCTTCTGTAACACGATCTGCTATTACTGTGCCTGCAACAAGATCATCACCAAGGATCATGGGCGCTCGGCCAAGTATCTGAAATACCTGGCCAAGGAGATCGCGATGCAGGCGGAATGCCTGGAGGGCAGCCGCCAGGTCACGCAGCTCCACCTCGGTGGGGGAACGCCGACCTTCCTGTCGCATGACGAGATGCGCGAGCTCATGGCCGCGGTGCGCGAACACTTCACGCTTGTTCCCAATGGCGAATACTCGATCGAGGTCGACCCGCGCAAGGTCGACTTCGACACCGTGAAACTGCTCGCCGAGCTTGGCTTCAACCGCATGAGCGTTGGCGTGCAGGACTTCGCCGAAGATGTGCAGGCGGCGGTAAACCGCATCCAGAGCTATGACGAGACCAAGCTCGTCATCGACGCGGCACGTGCCACGGGCTTCAAGTCCGTGAGCATGGACCTGATCTACGGTCTGCCCAAGCAGAACGTGATCAGCTTCAACCGTACCCTCGAGCAGGTGCTGGAGATCTCGCCCGATCGCATCTCTCTCTACAGCTATGCCCACCTGCCGGGCCTGTTCAAGCCGCAGCGCCGCATCAACAGCGGCGACATGCCCACTGCAGACACCAAGCTGCAGTTGCTGCAGCTCGGCATCCGTCGCCTTACCGAGGCCGGCTACGTCTATATCGGCATGGACCACTTCGCCAAGCCGGATGACGAACTCACCGTTGCCCAGCGCCAGGGCCGTCTGCACCGCAACTTCCAGGGCTACTCCACCCAGGCCGAGTGCGATCTGCTTGCCTTCGGCGTATCGGCAATCGGCAAGATCGGTCCGGTGTACGCGCAGAACGTCAAGACGCTCGACGAGTACTACGATGCGCTCGACCGTGACGAGCTGCCGGTCCTGCGTGGCATCGAACTTACCGCCGACGACCTGTTGCGGCGTTCGATCATACAGGCGCTGATGTGCCACTTCGAGCTGTCCATGCAGTCGATCGAGATCGCCCACCTGATCGACTTCCGCTCCTATTTCGCCGAGGAACTTGCCGACCTGCAGGAGATGCAGAAGGCCGGGCTGGTGAAGATCGAGGGCGACTGGATCAGCGTCGAGCCTGCTGGTCGCCTGCTGGTGCGCGGTGTCGCCATGGTGTTCGACCGCTATCTGCGCGCAGACCGTGAGCGCGCGCGCTACTCCAGGGTGATCTGAGTCACGCGATCGCGAGGGCGGGGCGATTTGTCGCATGCGGTTGCGGGCGTGCAGGCGTAAAATGCGCTTTTGCCTCGCGCCGCACCGGATCGCTCTTCCCCCATGCCCGAAACAGGTTACCTGGCCGTCTTCCTGATCGGCCTGCTCGGCGGCACTCACTGCGTGTCGATGTGTGGCGGCATCGTCGGCGCCCTCACCATGCAGGTTCAGGTGCCCGGCGGGAAGCCGCAGTGGCCGCTGCACCTCGCCTATAACCTGGGGCGGATCGGCACCTATACCGCGCTCGGCGCCGCGGTGGGCTTTATCGGTTCGGTCGGCATGCTGTACGACGGCATGCTGCCGGTGCAGATGACGCTCTATGTGCTGGCCAACCTGATGCTGGTTGCACTCGGCCTTTACCTCACCGGTTTTACCCGCCCGCTTGCGCCGTTCGAGCGCGCCGGCCATGTGCTGTGGCGGCGCATCCAGCCGGCGACACGTCGTTTCCTGCCAGCGCGGTCGCCCAGGCAGGCCTTGCCGCTTGGCATGCTGTGGGGCTTCATCCCCTGCGGACTCACATACTCCATTCTGGCCACTGCGCTCGTCACCGGTTCGGGTGTGCGCGGCGCCGGGCTCATGCTCGCCTTCGGTCTTGGGACGCTCCCCAACCTGCTGCTGGCCGGCATGCTGTTCAAGCGTTTCCGCGACTTCACCCGCAATCGCAAGGTGCGCATCGCTTCGGGGCTGCTCGTGCTTGGCTTCGGGCTGTTCGGCCTCTACCACGCGCCCACGCTCGGCGGCGACCTGTGGAGCGGCGTGGTGTGCATTACCTGAGGCCCTGGCGCGGCGGGCCGTCAATCAATGATGAGGAGAAGTGCTGCATGAGCGAAGTGACGATCAAGGTCGAAGGCATGAGCTGCGGCGGCTGCGTCAGGAACGTGACCGGTGTGCTCAAGGGCATTGCCGGTGTCGAGGACGTGCAGGTGTCCCTCGAACAGGGCAGTGCGACCGTGCGCTTCGATCCAGCGCAGGTTTCGGTCGACGCCATGCGTGCAGCGGTGGAGGATGCCGGGTTCGATGCGCCGGCCTGAGCGTGGCCGGTGGGCGTGGTGCAGTGCAAGACATTGTGGTTTCCCCCTATAATCCGCGCACAATTTTTCCACGGGAGGGATGTATGGGTTTCGATCTGGTCAGCGCCGGCAAGGACGTGCCGAACGACATCAACGTCATCATCGAGATCTCCGCTCAGGGTGATCCGATCAAGTTCGAGGTGGACAAGGACAGCGGCGCCGTCTTCGTCGATCGCTTCATGGGTACCTCGATGCGTTACCCGCTCAACTACGGCTATGTGCCGCACACCATCGCTGGCGACGGTGACCCGGTGGACGTGCTGGTCGTCACCCCGTTCCCGCTCGCGCCCGGCGTCGTGATCCGTTGTCGCCCGGTCGGCGTGCTGAAGATGGAAGACGATGGCGGCGTCGATGCCAAGGTCGTCGCCGTGCCGGTGTCCAAGCTGACCCCGCTGTACGACAAGGTGCAGAGCACCGACGATCTGCCCGAGCTGCTGATGAAGCAGACCGTGCACTTCTTCGAGCACTACAAGGACCTCGAGCCCGGCAAGTGGGTCAAGATCCTGGGCTGGGGCACGGTCGAGGAAGCCAAGCAGGAGATCGTCAACGGCTTGGCCGCAGGCAAGAAGTAAGCTACCTCGCAGTACTGATGAAAAAAAAGCCGCGGTCACCCGCGGCTTTTTTCATGCTGCGTGCGGTGCTCAGTCGGGAATGCGGGCGATATGCAGCAGGTTGGTGCTACCGCTACGCCCGAACGGCAGACCCGCAATCACCACCACCACGTCGCCGGGGGCCGCGAAGTCGTGCGCCACCGCGGCGCTGGCGGCATGGTCCACCATCTCGGCGACGTCGTGTACTTCCTCGAAGGGCACCGCGTGCACGCCCCACACCAGAGCCAGGCGTCGTGCCGTACCGACATGCGGCGTCAGTGCCAGGATCGGGGTGGCAGGGCGCTCGCGGCTGGCGCGCAGGCTGCTGAAGCCGGTCGTCGTGTAGGCCACCGTGGCAGCGGGCTCGAGCAGTCCGGCCACGCGTCGCAGCGCGCAGCAGATCGCGTCCGGGGTGTTGGCCTCAGCTGGCGTGTGGCTCGCCTCCAGCCCGCTGCGCCAGGCCGGGTCGTGCTCCACCTCGCAGATGATGCGGTGCATGATCGATACCGCCTCGACCGGATACTGGCCGGATGCGGATTCGGCCGACAGCATCACCGCATCGGCGCCGTCATAGATCGCCGTTGCCACGTCCGAGGCTTCTGCGCGGGTCGGTACCGGCGCACCGATCATCGACTCCAGCATCTGCGTCGCGACCACAACCGGGCGGCCAGCGGCACGTGCCGCACGTACGATGCGCCTTTGCAGCACCGGCACCTGCTGCGGTGGCATCTCGACGCCAAGGTCGCCGCGCGCGACCATGATGCCGTCGGCCAGGGCGACGATGGGCTCGAGTTGCTCGATGGCGGCCGGCTTCTCCAGCTTGGCCATGATCCAGGCCTGGTCGCCGATGATTTCTCGCGCCTCGCGGATGTCCTCCGGGCGTTGCACGAAGGACAGTGCCACCCAGTCCACCCCGAGCGCCAGGCCGAAGTCGAGGTCGGCCCGATCCTTTGCAGTGAGTGGCGAGATCGGAAGCACCACGCCGGGCACGTTGACGCCCTTGCGATCGGACAAGACGCCGCCCACCAGCACGGTGGTATCGGCGAAGTCGGCACCGAAGGCGTCCACCCGCAAGCGCAGCTTGCCGTCGTCCAGCAGCAGTTCGGTACCCGTCTCGAGCGCGGCGAAGATCTCGGGGTGGGGCAGGTTGACGCGTACGGCGTCGCCCGCCGTCGGGTCGAGGTCAAGCCGGAAGCGTTCGCCCGGGCCGAGTGTCACCCGGCCTTCGGCGAAGCGACCGACACGCAGCTTTGGCCCCTGCAGATCCATCAGCACGCCGATCGGGCGGCCGAGCTCGTGCTCGACCTCGCGGATCTGCTTCATCCGCTCGGCATGGTCCTCGTGGCTACCATGGCTGAAGTTCAGGCGGAACACGTCCGTGCCGGCCAGCGCCAGTTCACGGATGCGCTCGCGACTGGCGCTGGCCGGGCCCAGCGTGGCGAGGATGCGGGCACTACGTTCGCGTTTCATGCGGTTTTCTCCAGGGTGGCGGGCTCGGTGCGGATTGCAAGTGCAGCGACGCCGGCACGGGCGACCTGTGCGTCCTCGCCGGCCTTGACCCCGGAAACACCGACTGCGCCGATCACGCTGCCGTCTACCAGGATGGGTTCGCCGCCTTCGAGCGGCACCACCGGCATTGCCAGCGCCGCGTAGCGGCCGTTATTGACCATCTCTTCGAAGGCCTTGCTCGGCTTGCCGCTGAGCACGCTGGTGCGCGCCTTCTCGGGTGCCACCATTGCGCTCATCAGCGGCGCGCCATCCATGCGCTGAAGCCAAAGGGCATGCCCGCCGGCGTCGCAGATGGCAATGCTCACCGCCCAGCCGTGGGCGCGTGCCTCTGCCTCGGCCGCGGTGGCGATGGAGCGTGCATCCTCGAGGGTGAGGGCGTGGGTTGATCTCATAGTCGTTGTCTCTTGGTCGTTGCAGTCGAGCGCGATCATGCCCGCGCCCTTGGCGGCGCCTGGATGCCGGCGAGGCGCTCCGTCAGCGCTCTCCCAGGTCGGTGAAGCGGATCCACTGCGCGCCCTTCCACAGCACCGTCCGCCCCATCTCGTAGAGCTGGTCCATGCCCTCGACCACGGTCAGGAAGTGGTTGCCCGCGAGCTGGCCCATCTTGCTGGCGAAGCAGCTGCTGCCGTACGCGAACAGGATTTCGGTCTCGGAGAAGCCGCCGGGATAGAGCAGGATGTCGCCGCGCGAAGGATGGCTGGTGTGGTTCTCGAAACCCAGGCCAGTATCGAACTCGCCCAGCGGCACCCATACGGCCTCGCCGCTCCAGCGCGAGTGGATCACCTGGTTCGAGAACGGCAGCAGGTCCAGGAAGGCGGCGCAGGTCTTGGGCGCGGCAGCTTCTTCCAGGCGGGCGACGAAGCGGAACGAGCCGACGTCGATGGCGAGGTGGCGCATCGGAATCTCCTTCGGTGGGTGGGTGGCACGTCGGGGAGAACGTGCCACCCGGGTTACGCCGATCCGTGCCGGCGCTTTGTGATTATGGGCTGTAAGGGGTTGGGGGCGGACCGGCGAGCGTTTACTGCCCGATCTCGAAGTTGGCCATCTTCTCGAGCGCGCGCACCATCGCCGAGTGGTCCCACTTCGCGCCGCCGTGCGCGCTGCAGGCGTTGAACAGCTCCTGCGCGGTGGCGGTGTTGGGCAGCGACACGCCGAGCTGGCGGGCGGTGGTGAGCGCCAGGTTGAGGTCTTTCTGGTGCAGCTCGATGCGGAAGCCCGGGTCGAAGCTGCGCTTGACCATGCGTTCGCCATGCACTTCGAGGATGCGCGAATTGGCGAAGCCGCCCATCAGCGCCTGGCGTACCTTGGCCGGGTCGGCACCGGCCTTCGCGGCCAGCAGCAGGGCCTCGCCCACAGCCTCGATGTTGAGTGCGACGATGATCTGGTTGGCGACCTTGGTGATCTGGCCGTCGCCGTTGCCGCCGACCAGGGTGATGTTCTTGCCCATCAGTTCGAACAGCGGCCTGACCTTGTCGAATGCCGCCTCGCTGCCGCCGACCATGATGGTCAGGCTGGCTGCCTTGGCTCCGACCTCGCCGCCGGAGACCGGGGCGTCGAGGTATTCGCAGCCGAGGGCGTTGATGCGCTTGGCGAAGTCCTTGGTGGCAACCGGTGAGATCGAGCTCATGTCGACCACGATCTTGCCCGCCGACAAGCCGGCCGCGACGCCTTCCGGGTTGAACAGCGCGTCCTCGACGTGCGGGGTGTCGGGCACCATGGTGATGATGATGTCGGCCTTGCGTGCGACCTCTGCGCCGTTGGTGCAGGGCTGGGCGCCGGCTTCGAGGAGTACGGCGGGGGTGTCGCCGTGGGTGTGGGTGAAGACGGTATGGCCGCCCTTGATGAGGTTGCCCGCCATGGGGGTGCCCATGATGCCGAGGCCGATGAAGCCAATGTTTGCCATGATCTTGTTTCCTGGATGTGATTGAAGCTGGGTCATTCTTTGCAGGAGCGCCGCAAGGCGCGAGCCTGTCTCAACCCGCGAGTGCCTGGATCCAGCCCAGCCCCTCGCGGGTGCCTGCGGCGGGCTTGTATTCGCAGCCGATCCAGCCGTCGTAGCCGAGCCGGTCGATGAAGCCGAACAGCCAGGCATAGTTGATCTCGCCGCTGCCGGGCTCGTTGCGGCCGGGGTTGTCGGCGATCTGCATGTGGGCGATCCGCGGCAGGTGCTTGGCGATCGTGTTGGCGAGTTCGCCCTCCATGCGCTGCATGTGATAGATGTCGTGCTGCAGGTACAGGTTGCTTGATCCGACTTCATCGATCAGCGCGATCGCCTGCGCCGTGCGGTTAAGGTAGAAGCCGGGGATGTCGAAGGTGTTGATCGGCTCGACCAGGAGGCGGATGCCGGCCTCTGCGAGCTTGCCAGCGGCAAAACGCAGGTTGGCGACGAAGGTCTCGTGCACCTTGCCGCTATCCACGCCGGCCGGCGCAATGCCAGCGAGACAGTTCAGTTGCCTGCAGCCGAGCGTGGTGGCGTAGTCGAGCGCACGGCCGACGCCGTCCTGGAACTCTCCGACCCGGTCCGGATGGCAGGCGATGCCACGTTCGCCGCCTTCCCAGTTGCCGGCCGGCAGGTTGTGCAGGACCTGCACCAGGCGGTGCTTGTCCAGGCGCTCGGCAAGCGCGTCCTTGTCGAACGCATACGGGAAAAGATACTCCACGCCCTTGAAGCCCGCTTCCGCGGCCGCCTCGAAGCGGTCGAGAAAGGGCACCTCGTTGAAGAGCATGGTCAGGTTGGCGTTGAACTTGGGCATGTCGTGTTCTCCGTGGTTCGCTTGCGCCCCCGCGGCGGCGGGGCGGGGTGAGGCAGGGGTCAGTCGAGCATCGAGATCGCGGTCGGCGCATCCGCGCCCTTCTCGGCGAGTTCCTCGAACTCGTTGATGGCGTTGATCTCGGTACCCATCGAAATGTTGGTGACGCGCTCGAGGATGATCTCGACCACCACCGGCACGCGGTACGTCTCCATCCACTGCTGCGCCTTGGCGAAGGCGGGCTGGATCTCCTCCGGCGTGCGCACGCGGATCGCCTTGCAGCCCAGACCCTCGACCACGCCCACGTGATCGACGCCGTAGCCTTCGGTCTCCGGTGCGTTGATGTTCTCGAACGCGAGCTGCACACAGTAATCCATGTCGAAGCCGCGCTGCGACTGGCGGATCAGGCCGAGGTAGGCATTGTTCACCAGCACGTGGATGTAGGGCAGCTTGAACTGTGCGCCGACCGCCAGCTCCTCGATCATGAACTGAAAGTCGTAGTCGCCGGAGATCGCCACAACCTTGCGCTGCGGGTCGGCTGCGCACACCCCGAGCGCGGCCGGGATGGTCCAGCCGAGTGGGCCGGCCTGGCCGCAGTTGATCCAATTACGCGGCTTGTAGACATGAAGGAACTGCGCGGCGGCGATCTGCGACAGGCCGATCGTGCTGACGTAGCAGGTGTCCTGGCCGAAGACGCGGTTCATCTCCTCGTACACGCGCTGCGGCTTCATCGGCGTGTTGTCGAAATGCGTCTTGCGCTGCATCGTGCGCTTGCGCTGCTGACATTCGGCGGTCCAGGCGCTGCGGTCGGGGAGCTGGCCAGCAGCCTTCATCTCGCGCGCCACTTCGATCAGGCGGTCGAGTGCCGCGCCGGCGTCCGAGACGATGCCGTAGTCCGGCCCGAAGACACGACCGATCTGGGTCGGCTCGATGTCCACATGCACGAACTTGCGGCCCTCGGTATAGACCTCGACCGAGCCGGTGTGGCGGTTGGCCCAACGGTTGCCGATGCCGAACACGAAGTCGGACGCCAGCATGGTGGCGTTGCCGTAGCGATGTGCGGTCTGCAGGCCCACCATGCCGGCCATGAGCGGATGGTCGTCGGGGATCGTGCCCCAGCCCATCAGGGTCGGGATGACCGGCACGCCGGTGAGCTCGGCGAACGCCTGCAGCTTGTCGGCGGCGTTGGCGTTGATCACGCCGCCACCGGCGACGATCAGCGGGCGTGCGGCGGCGTTGAGCATGGCCATCGCCTTCTCGGCCTGGGCGCGAGTGGCGGCGGGCTTGTAGGCGGGCAGTGGCTCGTAGGTGTCGATGTCGAACTCGATCTCGGCCATCTGCACGTCGAAGGGCAGATCGATCAGCACCGGGCCGGGACGGCCCGAGCGCATGATGTGGAAGGCCTGCTGGAACACGCGCGGAACCAGCGCCGGCTCGCGCACCGTCACGGCCCACTTGGTCACCGGCTTGGCGATCGACTCGATATCGACCGCCTGGAAGTCTTCCTTGTACAGGCGGGCGCGCGGCGCCTGGCCGGTGATGCACAGGATGGGGATGGAGTCTGCCGAGGCCGAGTACAGCCCGGTGATCATGTCGGTGCCGGCCGGGCCCGAGGTGCCGATGCACACGCCGATGTTGCCCGGATTGGCGCGGGTGTAGCCTTCGGCCATGTGCGAGGCGCCCTCGACGTGGCGACCGAGGATGTGCTGGAAGCCGCCATTCTTCTTCATCGCCGAGTAAAGCGGGTTGATCGCGGCGCCGGGCACGCCGAACACCGTGCTCACGCCTTCCTTGCGCATCACCGCGGCTGCGGCATCGACTGCTCTCATGCGGGCCATTTTCGTCTCCTGGGGTGGATGTCGTTGAAATCGATGGCTGAAGCATACGAGCCTTCGCCAGCTGCCTGAATTGGGCTGGCGGTCGGTTCTGTCGATATGTAAAGTATCGACAGAGGGCTTTGACGGGTTCTCGCGCGCACTATCTACGGGCCTTTATGGGCTGTATTCGAAGTGAACATGACTCGAATGTATGTTCCGCCAGGGGCTTGAGCACCCCGCGTCCGAGTATCTGGAGGAGACATGGATCGCTATACCGAAATCCGCAGCTTCGTGCTGGTGGCGGAGAAGGGCAGCTTTGCAGCGGCTGCACTGGTCGAGGGCGTCACGCCGGTCGTCATGGGACGCCGCCTGGATGCGCTCGAGCGCCGTCTTGGCGTCAAGCTCATGCACCGATCGACGCGGGGTCTCACGCTCACCGAGCTCGGCGAGCAGCTCGTCGACCAGGGCCGCAGCCTGCTGCGCGAGTTCGACGAGATCGAGCGCGCGCTCAGCGCGGGGCGCGACGTGGTACGGGGCCACCTTGTCGTCTCCGCGCCTGCCGCCTTTGGCCGTCGCCACGTGGCGCCGCATGCAACGGCGTTCAAGGCCTTGCACCCGGAGCTGCGCATGTCGTTCAACTTCACCGACAGCCTGGTCGACCTGGTGCGGGAGGGTTACGACATGGCGATCCGCATTGGTGAGGTCACGGATCCCAACTATGTTGCGGTACGCCTGTTCCCCAACCGACGGGTGGTATGTGCCACCCCGGACTACTTCGAACGCCATGGTATTCCGCGCCAACCCGAGGATCTCGCCCGTCACAACTGCCTGGCCTTCAACCTTGCCGGTGGCCAGCAGCGCGGGTGGACCTTCCAGCGCGACGGCAAGCTGTTTGCGGTGCGGGTCGAGGGCGACCTGGCCTGCAACGACGGCGAGCTCCTGTTCGACTGGGTTCGCCAGGGGCTCGGGGTGGGTTGGCGGTCGACCTGGGAGATCCAGGCCGAGCTCAAGCGCGGTGAGCTGGTCACGGTGCTCGACGAGTTCGCCGTGCCCAGCTACGACATCCAGGCGGTGTATCCGCAGCAACGCCACTTGCCGGCGAAGGTGCGTCGATTCATCGACCACCTGAAGGCGATCTATAACGCGCCGGGCTACTGGGAGGCGCCGCGCGCAGCAGAAGGGGGTGTGCGCAGCGGAAAGGGTGCCGCCTAGTGCAGGGTGCCGGTCAGCAGCAGGTAGCCCGGCAGCCAGCCCGTGAATATCCCCTGGCCGATGGCGACGGCGGCGGTCAGGCGCACGATCCGCTTCTGCAATGCGAGCAGCAGGAAGAACAGCAGCCACAACACCGCCCACGCGGCCCAGGACAGGCCGAGCCACCAGTCCCGGGCGCTCGCCGCCTGGCCCAGGCTATCGATCGCCACCGGTACGGCTGTGATCGCAACGAACAGGCTGAACCATCCAAGGCCGCGCCCGTCTGCACCGGTGAAGCGGTTGTAGGCGACCCACAGGTAGGTGAATGAAAACAGCAGGGAGAGTGCAGCTGCCCGAATCGAAGCGCTGTCGGCATCGGCGCCGAAGGCAAGCCTGAGGGCCACCAGCAGCGTCAGCCCGCCGGTAAACAGGTTGATGATCGAGATCTCGCGATCACCGATCCGTTCGAGCATCCACAGGCCGTTCAGGATCAGTACTGCGCCGACATAGAACAGTGAGAGGCCGAGGAGCATGAGGCTTGGGCGTTGGTTTCGAAGGCCGTTGTCGCCGGTGCGCGGCGACGCTGGACGCGAAGTTTAGGCCCGAGCTCCCGGGGCAGGGTGCGCGCGTGCCTATAAGGCACATCAGCGACTGCGTATCTGCCCTTGTTCAGGCCTTCAGCAAGGCCTCGAATACCGACTCGAGATCGAAGTGCTCATCATCGTCGTCCAGTCTCAGCGTCTGCTCCACATGCTTGAGGTGCACCAGCAGCTGTTCGCGCGCGCCCTCGCCGTCGCCCCGGCGGATGTGCTCGACGATGTCGAGGTGCTCGTGGTCCTTGCAGGCGCTGGCGTCCGGGGAGTCGTACAGCGAGATGATCAGGCTGCTGAGCGCAACCAGGCGACGGGTGATGTCGATGAACAGGCTGTTGCCCGTGAGCTCGGCCAGCAGCAGGTGGAAATCCCCGGTCAGCCGGGTAAGGGCAGCGTGGTCATGCGCCAGGCGTGCGGCACCCTCCTGGGCGAGATGCGCCTCAAGGCGCTCGAGCGCCTCGGGCGTGATTCCCTGGGCAAGGGTCTCGACTACCGCAGTCTCGATCGCGCGCCGCGCGGCGAAGACCTCGCTGGTCTCGCGTGCGCTCGGACTCGCGACATAGGCGCCGTGATTGGGCTTGAGGGTGATGATGCGGTCCTGCGCAAGACGGAAGAAGATCTCGCGCAGTCGCGTGCGGCTGACACCGAACACCCGGCAAAGACGCTCCTCCGACAGCTTGGTGGCGGGGGGCAGCTTGCGGTGCGCGATGGCCTCGAACATCAGGTCGTAGATGCGCTGGTTGTCGAGGGCTGGCGCAGCCGAAGTGCCCCCGGCATCGCGGGCGCGTGGTGCGCGCCGGCGTTCGGATGCCTCGTCGGCAAGGACGACGGGTGTCTCGGGCGACTTGCGGGGGCGGGCCGGGCGGGTTGTGGGCATGTGGCAACACTGGGTTTATCGCACAACCCTCATTTTCGTGGGCTCTGCGCGCGACGTAAACGGATAAGGTGAGGATCTCATGCCGATTGCGCACAAATAGTTTGTGCACGCCTCTCAGCGAGCGCTTGCCGGCTGTATGCAACGCAGCAGGCGGTCGCCGTCCATACGTGCAGGGGGCAGCGGATCGTGGCAGCTCGCACTCGCGAGGGTGCAGCGCGGTGCGAATGCACATTCGGGAATGCGCCGCGTCAGCTGCGGGGGTGAGCCGGGGATCGCGTTCAGCGCCTGGCGGCGGTCCATGCCCGGATGCACCGTCGCCGCCAGCAGGCCCTGGGTGTAGGGGTGCCAGGGCGCGCGCATGACGGTGTCGATCGGCCCCTGCTCGATGACGCGTCCGGCGTACATCACGGCCGTGCGGTCGGCGACCTCGATGGCGACGCCGACGTCGTGGGTGACGAAGATCATGCTCATGCCCATCTCGCGCTGCAGTTCCTTGAGCAGCAGGAGTACCTGGATCTGCACCGTGGCGTCGAGCGCGGTGGTCGGCTCGTCGGCGAGCAGCACCTTTGGCCGGCACGACAGCGCGAGCGCGATCATCGCGCGCTGGCGCATGCCCCCGCTCATCTCGTGCGGATAGGCGTCCAGGCGCTTGCGCGCCGAAGGGATCTGCACGCGCTCGAGCATCTCCAGCGCGCGGGCGCGGGCATCGGCCCGGCTGCAGCCCTCGTGACGGCGTATTGCCTCGCAGATCTGTTCGCCGATCGTGAACACCGGGTCGAAGGCGAGCATCGGCTCCTGGAACACCATCGCCACCGTCTTGCCGCGCAGGCGCGACAGCGCGCCGGCGTTCATCGCCAGCACGTCCTCGCCGGCTATGCGGATGCTGCCCTCGATGCGGGTCTTGTGCGCCGGGTGCAGGCGCATCAGCGACTTCATCGTCACGCTCTTGCCGCAGCCCGACTCGCCGAGCAGGGCGAGCGTCTCGCCGGGCGCCAGGTCCAGATCCACGCCGTCGACGGCATAGATCGGCCCTTCCTCGCTGCGGAAGGTGACACGCAGGTCACGGACTTCAACCATTGGGTGGCTCATGCGGGCAGTTCCTCGAGGGTGATCACGCGGCTGTAGCCGGAGTCCGGCTGCAGGCGATGGCAGGCGGCGACCTGCTGACCGGTGACACGGCGCAGCGCGGGCACCTGCTGTGCGCAGACCGGCTCGGCATGCGGGCAGCGCGGGTGGAAGCGACAACCGGCGGGCGGCGCGATCGGGTTGGGCGGATCGCCTTCGAGCACCGCGTGCTGGCGGCGCTCGCCCGGCGTCTGCGCCGGCACCGAGTCGAGCAGGGCGCGCGTGTAGGGGTGCAGCGGGCGCGCGTAGAGCTCGGCCACCGGGCCGGATTCGACCACCTGGCCGAGGTACATCACCATCACCTCGTCGCTGACGTACTGCACCACGTTGAGGTCGTGCGAGATGAACAGGTAGGTGAGGTCGAACTCGCGCTTGAGCTCGGCGAGCAAGTTCAGCACCTGGGCCTGTACCGATTTGTCGAGTGCAGACACGGCCTCGTCGAGGATGACGATCTCCGGCCGGATCGCCAGCGCGCGCGCGATGTTCACCCGCTGGCGCTGGCCGCCCGAGAGCTCGTGCGGATAGCGGCGGATGAACACGTCCGGCTTGAGGCCGACGCGGTCGAGCAGGTCGCGCGCCAGCGCCCGTGCGGCATTGGGGGCGATGCCGTGGATCTGCGGCCCGAAGGCGATACTGTCCTCGATGGTCAGGCGCGGGTTGAGCGAGGCGTAGGAATCCTGGAACACCATCTGCATGTGCTTGCGCAGCGCCGTCAGCGGGTGGCGGCCAACGCCGTTGCCGAACGCCTGGCCGCGGATGCGGATGCGCCCCTCGTCGGGTTCGATGAGGTGCATCAGCAGGCGGGCGGTGGTGGATTTGCCGCAGCCCGATTCGCCGACGATGCCCAGCGTGCGCCCGCGATGGACGTCGAAGCTGACGCCCTCGACGGCGCGTACCCACTGGCGCGGGCGGCCGAAGAAGTCGCGCCCGGTGGGGAAGTGCTTCTTCAGGTCCTGGACCTGGAGCAGGGGGGCGGAGGGGGTTGGAGTGTTCATGGCGTTCACCGCTTGATGTCCATGGCGCTGCGCAGCCCGTCCGAGAGCAGGTTGAAGCACAGCGAGGTGATGAAGATCATCAGGCCAGGCAGCACCGAGACCCAGGGCTGCAGGTAGATGGACTGGCGCAGGGTGTTGAGCATCAGGCCCCACTCCGGTACCGGCGGCTTCACGCCCAGACCGAGGAAGCTCAGGCCGGCGGCGAGGATCATGCATACCGATACCAGGCTGGTGGCGTAGATGAACACCGGGCCGAGCACGTTGCCCAGCACATGCACGCGGATCAGCGTGAATGCGCCGGCGCCGGTCGCGCGTGCCGCGTCGACGAAGTCGAGGTTGCGCACCGAGGTGGTGATGCTCTCGGCCACGCGCGCGATCGGTGGGATGAACACCAGGGTCAGCGAGATGATCGCGTTGGCGAAGCCGGCGCCGAGCGCGCCCGAGATCGCGATCGCCAGCAGCACCGCCGGGAAGGCGAAGAAGACGTCGGTCGTGCGCATGATCACGCTGTTGAGCCAGCCGCCGAAGAAGCCGGCCACCACGCCCAGGCCGGTGCCGACGACGAAGGCGATGAACACCGGCAGCAGGCCCATCACCAGGCTCATGCGGCCGCCGTGCATCAGGCGCGACAGCATGTCGCGGCCCAGCTCGTCGGTGCCCAGCCAGTGGCCCGGGGTGCCAATCGGCGCCAGGCGCTGGCTCATCACCCCTAGCGCGGGGTCGTGCGGGGCCAGCCAGGGCGCCAGCAGCGCCATCAGCATCAGGCCCAGCAGCAGCCCGGCGCAGCCCATCGACACCTTGTCGCGGCGCAGGCGCAACCACACCGTGGCCCAGTAGCCGCGCGAGCGCAGCGGCGCCACGACCGTGGCCGGGCCCGCAGCGGCGGCGGCCGTGGTGGAAGACGCGTTCGTCATCGCTCAGCTCCTCTTGATGCGCGGGTCGAGCAGGGTCTGCACGACATCCACCAGCAGGTTGAGCGCGACGAAGAACATCGCCAGCACCAGGATGATGCCCTGCAGCAGCGGGATGTCGCGCTGGAAGATCGCGGTGTTGAGCAGAAAGCCGGTGCCCGGCCAGGAGAACACCGTCTCCACCAGGATCGAGCCGCCCAGCAGGTAGCCGAACTGCAGGCCCATCACCGACAGCACGGTGGGGGCGGCGTTCTTGGCCACGTGGCGGGTGATGGCCAGCGCGCCCAGGCCGCGCGCGCGCAGTGCGCTGACGAACTCGGCGTTGAGGATCTCGGCCACCGTGGCGCGCACGGTGCGGGTGACGATGCCCATGGGGATGAAGCACATCGTCACCGCCGGCAGCACCAGGTACTGCAGGTGGGCCCAGTCCCAGCGCCATTCGCCCGAGCCATCCGCGCCCGCGCCCATCGAGGGCAGCCAGTCGAGCTGCACCGAGAACACGATCACCAGCACCAGGCCGAGCCAGTAGTGCGGCACCGATACGCCGGTGATCGCGATTGCGGTGGCGAGCTTGTCGATCCAGCGCCCGTTGAAGAAGGCGGCCAGCGTGCCGAGCACGATGCCGCCGCCAAAGCCGATCACTGCCGCGGCGACTGCCAGCAGCAGGGTATTGCCGAGGGCGAGCGCGATGTCACCCATCACCGGGCGTCCGGTGGCCACCGACAGGCCGAGGTCGCCCTGCAGCGCGCGCTGCACCCAGGCCCCGAACTGCACCACCAGCGGGCGGTCCATGCCGTAGGCCTGCTTGATCGCGGCGACCACCTCGGCCGGGGCGTCGGCGGGGATCACCGCCGTCAGCGGGTCGCCAGGGGCGAGGTGGACCAGCGAGAAACACACTGCGGCCACCGCGAGTGCAATCGGAATCGCATACAGGATGCGCTTGAAGATGAATGCGAACATGCTTGCCCTCCAGTCCGGGAAGCGGCCGGCGTACGCCCCCCCATTCGAGCAGGGGCGCTCAGGCGCGGCCGGTGGATGGCCGGCGGGGCGTGCCTAGCGCACACCGCCGCCGGTGCCGGATCACGGCTTCATGTGGACCGGGGTGAGGTCCTGGAACCAGCTCTTGGCCTGCACGAAGCCCTGCACGCGGCTGCTCATCGCGCGCGGACCGACGTCATGGCCGACGAACAGGAAGGGCGCATCCTCGACCAGGGTTTCGTGCAGCGCGGTATAGACGCGGCGGTTCTCCGCGGGGTCGAAGGCGGTCTGCAGCTCGCCGATCAGGGCGTCGACCTTCGGGTTGGCGTAGTAGCCCCAGTTCAGCGACACCGGCGCCACGTTGCGGCTGTCCATGAAGCGGATGATCGCGGCGAAGGGGTCGTGGGTGGCGAAGGTGATGTTGGTGGCGTGGGCGCCGAGCGAGGCCGGGTCCTTGGCGCCCTGGCGCCAGTTGTTGAACAGGGTCTCCCACACCAGCACCTCGAACTCGACCTCGATGCCGACCGCCTTCAACTGCTGCTGGATCAGCTCGTTCATCGGCAGCGGCTGCATCTGCCCCGAGCCCGAGGCCGAGATCAGTACCTTGGCGCGCAGCGGCTTGTCCGGGCCGTAGCCGGCTTCGGCGAGCAGGGCCCTGGCAGCCGCGGGGTCGTGGCGGATCTCGAAGGCGGGCTTGCCGAAGGCCGGGTCGTCCGGCAGCAGCAGGCCCTGCGCCGGCACCATGTTGCCGCCGAGGAGCTGGCGAATCGCCTCGCGGTCGACCGCCAGGTTGGCGGCCTGGCGTACGCGCTTGTCGAGCCAGGGCGAGCCCTCGGCGAAGCTGAACTGCCACGGCCAGATGTGCGGATAGCCGTTGCTGGTGACGGTGAAGCCGCGGCTGCCGAGCATCGGCAGCATGTCGGCCGGCGGGTTCTCAACCCAATCCACCTGGCGCGACAGCAGGGCATTGGCACGGGTGTTGCCCTCGGGGATGGGGATCAGCACCAGGCGGTCGGCCTTGGCGCGGCGCGCCGGGTTCCAGTAGTCGGTATTGGGGACCAGCACCGCACGTTCGCGCGGGGTCAGGCTCTCGAGCTTGAACGGGCCGGTGCCCGAGGGCTGGGTCTCGAAGGCATTCCAGTCACGGCCGAGCTTCTCCCACTGCGCCGGGCTGGAGAAGAACATGAAGGGCAGCTGGTTGAGCAGCATCGCGTTCGGCGTCTTGGTGGTGATCTCCACCGTGTAGTCATCCACCTTGCGGATGCTCTCGTAGGCCGGCAGGCGAGCGACGACCTGTGCGGCCTGCTTGGCATCGAACTGCGGCGCGGTCTGGTCGAAGACCTTGGCGAAGTTGAACACTACCGCGTCGGCGTTGAAGGTCGAGCCGTCGTGGAAGCGCACGCCCTCGCGCAGCTTGAAGGTCCACTTGCGCGGATCCTCCTTCGACACGCTCCATTCGGTGGCGAGCTGCGGCACCAGTGGCGCGGCGCGGTCGGCGCTCGACAGGTCCCAGCTCACCAGTGCGTCGTAGAGCGTCATGCCGGTGAAGCGCACGCCCTCGAAGCCGGAGTTGGGTGCGCCCGAGGTGAGCGGAATGTCGGAGGCGGTCATGCCGATGCGCACGGTACCCTGGGCGAGTGCAGTCGAAGGCAGGGTGGCGCCGATGGCGAGCGCAGACAGCAGGCCTGCGCCAAGGACCGTGTGGCGCAGTGCGCGCGGGGTGCGTAGGGCGGCGAGAGGCTTCATGAAGATCTCCTGTGGGTGAGGTGATCTTCTCTAAGCATCTCTCGTGCCAGATTGTAAAAATCGCTGTATCGATTTAAGAATACAAAAAATAATCAGTAAAAACAGTTTGTTGTGATTGTTTTCTGGTTTGCTGACAGGTGTGCTCACGGCCCTGACTGTGGCGTGCATGCACCGCATTCGTGTGCGGTCCAGGGCTTGCGCACTGTCCTGGCGCATGGCAGCCCCGGGGTGTGACTTCAGCCCGGCGCTGCGATTCTGCCCGGGGTCTCGAGCTGGATCTCGTCGCAGTTGTGCCCTGGCCCGCTGCGGTCGATGACGATGAAGTCGCAGATTTCGTCGAGTGCGAGCAGGGGGTGGTGCCAGACGCCGGGGGCGTAGTTGACGCCCTGGTCGCCGCGGGCGAGGAAGACCGTCAGGTCTTCTGCGGTGGGCGGTGCGCCGGCGGGGGCGACGACGACCAGATAGGGCTTGCCCGACATGGGGATGAAGGCCTGTGAGGCGAGCGGGTGGCGCTCCATCATGTTCACGGTGAAGGGCAGGGCGCGGGGCTGTCCGCGGAAGATGGAGACGATGACGCGGCCCTCGGGCCCGGGCTCGATGCGAGCGAGGTCGTGGTAGCGCTCGGTGTTGCCGGCGTTGATGGTGAAGTGCTGTGCGGCGTCGCTGGCCTCGATGAGCTGGCCGAAGGGTGCGAAGGCCTCGTGGGTGAGGGGCGCGACGGCGAGGGGGAGGGCGGGGTGCGCGGTCATGGTGTGCTCTCGGGTGAGGAAGGGGGCGACACGCCGGTCGGGCGCCCGGGCGCAGGGCTGCGCCCGCGAAGCGCCGGTCTTGTTATTTGGCCTCGACCTTGCCCCACAGGCGCAGTCGCGAGACGCCGCCGTCGGGGAAGATGTTCAAGCGCACGTGGGTGATCGGCCCGAGCTTGGCCACTTCTTCGGTGAAGCTGTGGATGGCGTCCATCTCCAGCTTCTGCTCGGGCAGCAGGGTGTGCCAGAACATCGACTGGGTGGTGATCGAGCGGTCGGTGCCGCCGGTGACATAGGCGGCCTGGATCGAGCAGCGATCGGGGTAGTTGCCCTTGAAGAAGGCGGTGTCGACCTCGATGCGCTCGACCGTGCCGGGGGCGCCGAGCTCGAGCACGCACCAGTCGTTGCCCGGTTCGCGGCGGCGGCGGGTCTCCCAGCCATCGCCCATGTTCATGCCACGGCCCGGCAGCAACAGCGCAGCGGCCGAAGAGCCGAAGCTGGCGTCGTTCCACGACACGGCGCGGCCGCCATTTTCCATCGCCACCAGATCGACGAGTTCGCCCGCGGCGGCCTTGGCCGCGAGCGAGCCCAGCGGGCGGCCATAGACGCGCAGGCGCGCGATGCCGCCGTCCGGATACATGTTCACGCGCAGGTGGGTCCAGGCCGCGGTGCTGGCGCACTCGAGGAGGTGATGGCTGTTGGGCCCCATCGGGGTGGCCGGAAGGATCTCGGTCCAGGTCGCGGCCTGGAGCGCGGCCACGTCATCGGCGTCGGAGACGCAGGCCTCGATCGAGACGGCGGGCGGGTAGTTGCCGGTGAAGTGAGAGGTGTCGACGTCGAAACCGCGGATGACGCCCCTGACGCCGAGTTTGACGAGTGCCCAGTCGTGACCGGCGACGCGCTTGCGGCGCGACTCCCAGCCATCCATCCACTTGCCGTTGGTGTCGAACTTGCCGGGGACGAACTGTGCGGGCTCGGGGTTGAGCATGCGTGCGACCTCGGCGAAGAAGTCGTCGGAGGCGGCGATTGCCTTGGCGCCCAGGCGCGGGTTGGCGAGGTCGACCGAGCGCAGCGCCCAGTCGGGCAACTCGGCAGGGGGGGCGAAGACGGGGGCGCCGGGAGTGTGGCTGGCCATGGGGGGCTCCTGGTTGAGTGTGAGGAGAGAGGTTCTCGAAAATTGTATGCGAAGACAAAAATAATCGTATACAAAACATTTTGAATCGACTTTTGAGTGGTTCTGCCTCATATCAGCGCGCTGATCCGCCCAATAAGCGCTCAAGAATGATGCCGAGGGGCGGGCGGAATCCCTTGCGATATCGCCGTTTCCGTGTCGCAGCGGGCAAGACCTTTCCTGGGGCGCGGCTGCAGCCGTAGGGGGGCGTCTGCCGGTGTCGTTGCGATGGCTTCATCAAATGTTTAAATGAACACAAAAAACTATTTGTTTTGTGTACAAAAGACGATTAATGTTTTTGTAACGGCAGCGTTCAGGATGTCGGTACGCATCACAGCATGAAGAATCGAGAGGACACCATGCACATCAGGCTCATCAACCCCAACACCACTGCGTCGATGACCGCCAAGATCGGCGTGGCTGGCGCGCGCGTCGCCGCAGCGGGTACCCAGGTCTCGGCCACCAATCCGGATGCCGGTCCCGTCTCGATCGAGAGTCACTTCGACGAGGCCGTCAGTGCGCTGGGCGTGCTGGACGAGATCCGTCGCGGTGAACGGGAGGGCGCGGATGGGGGCGAGCGTGTAGACGCCTATGTGATCGCCTGTTTCGGCGACCCGGGCCTGCTTGCCGCACGCGAGCTCACCACCGCGCCGGTGATCGGCATTGCCGAGGCCGCCTTTCATCTCGCCACGCTCATCAGTACGCGCTTCTCGGTGGTCACCACGCTCGGACGCACCTGCATCATCGCCGAGCACCTGCTGCAGAACTACGGCTTTGCTCACCACTGCCGCAAGGTGCGTGCGGCCGAGATCCCCGTGCTCGACCTGGAGGACGACGGCGCCTGCGCGCTCGGCCGAATCATTGACGAATGCCGTCGTGCCAAGACCGAGGATGGCATCGGCGCGATCGTGCTCGGGTGTGGCGGCATGGCAGACCTCACCGACGAGATTCGCGAGGCCGTCGGCCTGCCGATCGTCGAAGGCGTGACTGCTGCCGTGAAACTGGCCGAGTCGCTGGTGAGCCTGCGCCTGGGGACCAGCAAGCATGGCGATCTCGCCTTCCCGCGCGCAAAGACCTTCACCGGCCGCTTCGACTACCTCGGCAGCTGAGCGTCCACCACCCCTGGAGGAGCAAACGAAATGACAAGCAAGGCACATGACGTCTCCCTGGCCGGCACTGCCGGTACAGGACGTACCGGCGCGCAGCCCCATCACGAGACTCACTCAAAAGCCCTTGGCGAGGAGTCGCTCGCGCCCCAGCAGACTCGAATCATGGGCAAGTGGTCGTATCTGCTCGCCTGGTTCGGCGGCTGCGTGTCGATCGGCACCTTTGCCATGGGCTCGAGCGTGGTCGGTACGCTCAACCTGTTGCAGGCGACGATGGCGATCGCCATCGGCTGCTTCGTGATCGGCATCGCACTTACCCTCAATGGCGCAGCCGGCCTCAAGTACGGCATCCCCTTCATGGTCCAGGCCCGCACGGCCTTCGGTTTCGCCGGCACGCGCTTCCCCGGGCTGGTACGGGCAGTGCCGGCAATCGTCTGGTACGGTTTCCAGAGCTGGGTCGGGGCGGGCGCGCTCAACCTGGTGTCGGCCTCGCTGTTCGGCTTCGACAACCTGGTGGCCTGGTTCATCATCTTCCAGATCCTGCAGATCGGCCTGTCGGTGCTCGGCTTCCAGGGTATCAAGTGGCTGGAGAACATCGGCAGCGGCTTCATCCTGGTATCGCTCACCTACATGTTCTTCAGCGTCATCGACAAGTATGGCGAGGAGATCAGTGCCAACCTGGTGAACATCGAAGGCACCTGGGGCCTGCCGTTCTGGGGGGCGACCATGCTCTTCCTGGGCATCTACAGCACCATGATGCTCAACGTCAGTGATTACTCGCGCGAACTCGAGAAGGGCATCCGGCGCGGGCCGCTGACCACGCTCTATGCGATGTCCATCCTGCCGTGCACGCTGTTCATGGGCCTGATCGGGCTGATGGTGTCGGGCGCCACCGGTGTGGCCGATCCGATCCAGGTGTTCTCGAGCGCGGTGGACAACAAGCCGCTGCTCATCATCACGCTGCTCTTCATCGCCTTCGCCCAGGTCACGACCAACGTACTCAACAACGTCGTACCGCCGACCTACGTGCTGATGGATGTGTTCAAGCTCTCGTTCCGCAGCGCGGCGGTCATCGTCGGTCTGCTCGCCTTCGGCACCTTCCCCTGGGAATTGGTTAAGGACGAGTCCGCCGCCGGCTTGCAGGTCTTCGTGCAAACCTACTCCGCCTTCCTCGGCCCGATCTTCGCCGTGCTGGTGGTCGATTACTACCTGATCCGCCGCCGCAACCTCGATCTCGGCAAGCTTTATGACGAGAACGGCCCCTATCGCGGCGTTAACTGGGCGGGCATCGTTGCCTCGCTGGTGGGGGCGGCGGTCGCGCTCAGCTTCTCCGCGGTGTCCTGGTACGCCAGCCTGATCCCGGCCGGCCTCACCTACTGGCTGCTGATGAATCACTGGGGCGCCTGCAAGCGTTTCCTGCAGAACTGAGTCAGTCATGAGCTCGAATACTGCCTACCCCCGCGACCTCGTCGGCTACGGCCGCAACCCGCCGCATGCCGACTGGCCCGGCCGCGCCCGTATCGCCGTGCAGTTCGTGCTCAACTACGAGGAAGGCGGCGAGAACTGCGTGCTGCACGGTGACGCCGGCAGCGAGCAGTTCCTGTCCGAGCTGTTCAACGCCGCCAGCTACCCCGAGCGCCACCTGTCGATGGAGGGTATCTACGAGTACGGCTCGCGCGTGGGCGTGTGGCGCTTCCTGCGCGAGTTCGAGCGCCGCGGCCTGCCGATGACGATCTTCGGGGTGTCGATGGCGCTCGAGCGCCACCCCGAGCTCACCGCCGCGTTCAAGGAACTGGGCCACGAGATCGCCTGCCACGGCTGGCGCTGGATCCACTACCAGAACGTGCCGGAAGAGCTCGAGCGCGAGCACATGAAGATCGGCATGCAGATCATCGAGCGCCTGACCGGCGAGCGCGCAGTGGGCTGGTACACCGGCCGCGACTCGGTGAACACCCGGCGCCTGGTGGCCGACTACGGCGGCTTCCTGTACGACTCGGACTACTACGGCGATGACCTGCCGTTCTGGACCGAGGTGCGCAAGACCAACGGCGACACCGTGCCGCACCTCGTTGTGCCCTACACGCTGGACACCAACGACATGCGCTTCGCGCTGCCGCAGGGCTTCTCGCACGGCGACGAGTTCTTCGAGTACCTGAAGGACGCCTTCGACGTGATGTATGCCGAGGGCGAGGAGCGCCCGGCGATGATGAGCATCGGCATGCACTGCCGCCTGCTCGGCCGCCCGGGCCGCTTCCGTGCGCTGCAGCGCTTCCTCGACCACATCGAGAAGCACGACCGCGTATGGGTGTGCCGCCGCGTCGACATCGCCCGCCACTGGATCGAGCGCCATCCCTGGCAGCGACGCGACGTGTAGAAACACACCGCCCCATGGCGGGGGCGCACGTGGCGTTTCCCCGTAGGGGCGGCGCCAGCCGCGAGCCTTTTTTGGCCAGGCCCCCAGCCGCATCGCCTTCAACTCCGCGCGGCTGGCGCCGCTCCTGCAGGATGGGGCTGACCGCGGCGCTGGTCGGCGGGTCAGGCGAATCCGACGCCATTGATACCCAACGAATCGTCCGTTGCGGAGCGGGCGAGGGGTTTTCTGCTTCCGCAAGTAGTACCGACCCCCATAACCAGAAGCCGCGCGGCGGCAATGGAGCCACCCATGGAAAGCGAAAAGATCGACCTCAAGATCCAGCATATGGACCCCAGCCTGTACAACTCGGATCTCGCGCCATTGCCGCCGGACAAGCGCAAGTGGGGCTGGTTCGAGATCTTCAACGTCTGGTCCAACGACATCCAGAGCCTGTTCGGCTACACGCTGGCCGCGACCCTGTTCATCTCCTACGGACTCAATGGCTGGGCGGTATTCGCCGGCATCATCCTCGCGGGCATCATCGTCAATGTGCTGGTCAACCTCACCGGCAAGCCCGGTGTGAAGTACGGCATTCCGTACCCGGTGATCGCACGCGCCTCGATGGGCGTGCATGGCGCCAACTTCCCCGCACTCATCCGCGGCATCGTCGCCATCTTCTGGTACGGGGTGCAGACCTACTTCGCATCGACTGCGCTCGCGCTGCTGTTCAATGCGCTGCTCGGCAACCCGGGTGGGGGGACCTTCCTCGGCATGACGGCGGTGGACTGGTTCTCCTATGCGGTCGTGTGCGTGTTCCAGCTTGCACTCTTCCTGCGCGGCTTCGACTGGATCACCAAGTTCCTGAACTGGGCGGGGCCGCTGGTCTACCTGGTGATGATCGCGCTCCTGGGGGTGATCTGGTACAAGGCCGGCGGCGGCCTGCTCAACGAGCTGGGCACCATCTTCGATGGCAAGGGTGAGCACCCCGGTGGCCCGGTCGCGGCCTTCGTCGCAGTGGTCGGTACCATGGTCGCCTACTTCGCCGCCGTGGTGATCAACTACGGCGACTTCTCGCGCTTCGTGAAGAACGAGTCGCAGATGAAGTGGGGCAACTTCCTCGGCCTGCCGGTGAGCCTGGCCCTGTTCTCCTTCCTCGCGCTCTTCATCACCGCCGGCACCGCCGTGCTGTTCGGCGAGATGATCACCAACCCGGCCGAGATGGTGGGCAAGGTCGACAACCTGGCGCTGACCATCATCGCTGCGCTCACCTTCTTCGCTGCCACCGTCGGCATCAACCTGGTGGCGAACTTCATCCCGGCGGCCTTCGGCCTCGCCAACCTCGCCCCTGCGAAGATCAGCGCACGCACCGGTGGCATCATCACCGCAGTCATCTCCTTCTTCATCGGTGGCTTGTGGGTGGCCTTGATCAGCCATATCGGCATCGCCGGCTTTGTCGATACCCTGGGTGCAGTGCTGGCGCCGCTGTACGGCATCGTGGTTGCCGACTATTACCTGGTGCGCAAGCAGAGGCTCAACGTGCAGGACCTGTTCTCGGCCGAGCCGGGATCGACGTACTACTTCGACAAGGGTTGGAACAAGCGCGCACTGTTTGCCTTCTCGGTCGCATCGCTGTTCTCGGTGGCCTCGGTGTGGACGCCCGCACTCGCCTCGTGGGCGGGTTTTGCCTGGCTGTTCGGCGCGCTCCTCGGCGCCGTGCTGCACCTTGGCCTGATGCGCATGCGTGCCCCCGCGCCGGTGGCGGAGGCAGCCTGAGCCTCTTGCTAGTGTGCTGATCCTGCGTATCACTCCGCCCATATGTCGGGCGGGCGCGCAGGGTGGATAATCAACTTGCACTGATACTCGTCACCGAGCTCCCCGGTCGACACTCAGCTGTTGTTTTCGCCGCGGTTCCCCGTCAGGGGCGCCGCGGCATTTTCCTTTTGGAGTACCCATGTCTTCCCCCGCGACACAGGCTGCCGCCCCATCCTCATCGCCATCCCGTACCTCCCGGCTCGCCTTGTGCGCGCTCGCGGTGCTGTCCCTGATCTGGGGCTACAACTGGGTGGTGATGAAGCAGGTGATCCAGTACGTTGATCCCTTCGATTTCTCGGCCATCCGCACCGTACTCGGCGCTGCCACCCTGTTCCTGGTGCTTGTCGTGCTGCGCAAGCCAATGACCCTGGTGGCGGCGCGCCAGGTGATGCTGCTCGGTGTGCTGCAGACCGCTGCCTTCACTGCGTTGATCCAGTGGGCGCTGGTGGCGGGTGGCGCCGGCAAGACCGCGGTGCTGGTCTACACCATGCCGTTCTGGGTGATTCCGATGGCGTGGTGGGCGTTGGGCGAGCGGGTGCGCGGGCTGCAATGGGGGGCGATTGCGATCGCGGGCTTTGGCCTCGTGCTGATACTCGAGCCCTGGGCTGCGGGCGGCAGTGCCTTCAGCAACCTGCTTGCGGTCGGTGGCGGGCTGACGTGGGCTGCTTCGGCGGTCGTCGCCAAGCGCATGCGACTTGCGCGTGAGTTCGACCTGCTTGCGCTCACGGCTTGGCAGATGCTGTTCGGGGCTCTGGCGTTGTGCATCGTGGCGCTGGTGCTGCCCTCCAGGCCGATCGATCCGACGCCGTACTTCTTCGCTGCGCTCGCCTTCAATGCCGTGTTTGCCACCGGGCTGGCCTGGCTGTTGTGGCTGTACATCCTGCAGCACCTGTCGACCGGGATGGCGGGCCTGTCTGCGCTCGGGATCCCGATGATCGGTGTGCTCGCCGGCTGGATCGAACTCGGCGAGCGCCCCAGCGCGGCCGAGTTCGCCGGCATGCTGCTGATTGGCGGCGCGCTGGCGATGATCAGCCTGTGGTCGCTGTGGAACGCGCGCCGCGCCAACGGCGGGCGCTGACTCACCCAGGCCTTTGCCAGCGCGCTTCGCCCATCACGTGGGTTGCCGCCACCGCGCGGTCGTCGCCCAGCATCATCAGCACGAACAGGCGCTCGTCCAGGGTCTGGGCGCAGGCCATGCGGCGTGCCAGCAGCGGTGTGGCCTGCGGGTCGAGGACGACGAAGTCGGCCTCCTTCCCGGGCAGGAAGTTGCCGACGCGATCGTCCAGATAAAGGCTGTGCGCCCCGCCCAGTGTGGCGAGGTGGAAAGCGCTTGCGGCAGACAGCTTCTGGCCCTTGAGCTGCAGCACCTTGTAGGCTTCGTTCAAGGTCTGCAGCATCGAGAAGCTGGTACCGGCGCCGACGTCGGTGCCCAGGCCCACTCGCAGGCCAAGCTCGTTGGCGCGCCCGAGATCGAACAGACCCGAGCCGAGAAAGAGGTTCGAGGTCGGACAGAAGCTGATCGCCGCGCCCGTCTCGGCCATCCGCCTGCGGTCGGTGTCGTCGAGCCAGATGCAGTGCGCGTACACCGAGCGCATGCCGAGCTGGCCGTAGCGGTCGTACACGTCGAGATAGCTGCGCGCCTCGGGATAGAGCCCGGCCACCCAGGCGACTTCGCCCTGGTTCTCGGCTACGTGCGACTGCAGATAGATCCCCGGATGCTCAGCGTAAAGGCGGCCGGCGAGCGTCATCTGCTCGGGCGAGGAGGTGGCCGCGAAGCGCGGCGTCACCGCGTACTGCAGGCGGTCGCGGCCATGCCAGCGCTCGATCAGTGCCTTCGACTCGGCGTACCCGCCCGTCGCGGTGTCGCGCAGGAAGTCGGGGCAGTGGCGGTCCATCAGTACCTTGCCCGAGATCATGCGCATGCGCCGCTCGAGCGCAGCCTCGAACAAGGCGTCCACCGAGGCAGCGTGCACGGTGGCGAAGGCGAGTGCGGTGGTGGTGCCGTTGCGCAGCAGTTCGTCGCAGAAGAAGCTGGCGACGTTGCGCGCGTGTGCCGGGTCGGCAAAGCGTGCTTCGGCCGGAAAGGTGTACTTCTCGAGCCAGGCCAGCAGCTGCTCGCCATGGCTGGCGATGATGTCGGTCTGGGCGTAGTGGATGTGGGTGTCGACGAAGCCGGGCAGGATCAGCTTGCCGCGGTAGTCGGTCAGCGGCAGCTCGGCTGGCAGGCGGGCGAGCAGCTCCGGCGCTGGCCCGAGCTCGGCGACGTGGCCGTCGCGCAGCACCAGCACGCCGTCGGCGAAGTGTTCGAGGGCGGACTCGCCGGCACTGGCAGGGTTGGCGATGAAGTGCAGGATCTCGCCGCGGACGGCGTGCAACTGGGGCGTGTTCATGTGGGGAGTGTCTTGTGGTATGCGAGAGGGGGACAGGGCAAGGGCGTGTTCATGCGGCACAGTCGCGCAGGGCGGGCCGCGCGGCGAATGAGGCGCCGCGCAGTTGCAGCACTTCGGCAGCGATGGCGACCGCGATGACCTCGGGCTCCTTGCCACCCAGGCCAGGCGTGCCGATCGGGCAGTTGAGGCGGGCGATGGCCTGCTCGCCATAGCCGCGTGCGCGCAGGCGCTGCTCGAAGCTGGCGCGCTTGGACTGCGAGCCGATGAGGCCGCAGCAGCGGAAGTCGCCGCGGTCGAGGATCGCGCGCACGAGGTCGAAGTCGAGTGCATGACTGTGGGTCAGCACAAGGAAGACGGCGTCGGCCGGCGCGGCGCGCACTTCGGCTTCGGGCACGTCGGTGCAGCGGACCTCGATGTTCGGCGCGACCGCGGCGGGGAATTCGTCCTCGCGTGGATCTACCCAGCGCACCTGCATCGGCAGGCGCCCGAAGAGTTCGGCGAGGGCGCGGCCGACGTGACCAGCGCCGAACAGTACGACCTGAAGCTCGGGCGGCAGGCTGACGTCGAGCAGCGCGTCAGCGCCGCGAGCGGGCGTGCTCGCCAACAGCGCGGCGTCGTCGGCGCGGCCGGCGAGCAGGCTGCGCGCGCGTTCGAGTTCGCGCGCATCCGCAAGCTCGGCCTCGGGGTGCTCGCCGAACACACGCACCGCGGGGCGATCGCCAGTGAGGGCGACGATGCGGCCCCAGGGGCGTGCGGTGGCAGCGTATGCGCGCGCGGCCGCAAGCCAGTCGCACTGGCCCGCGCCGACCGGCTCGAAGGCGAGCTGCATGACACCGCCGCAGCACTGGCCAACGCTGGCGCCGAGCGGGAAACGCACCAGGCTGGGGCTGCGTGCGCCATCGGCAAGGAGCTGACGGGCCACGGCGATCGCACGCAGTTCGAGCTGGCCGCCGCCGATCGTGCCGTGACAGGTGGTGGCGCTGACGATCATGCGCGCACCGGCTGCGCGTGGTGTCGAGCCACGGGCGGCGGCCACCGTCACCAGCACGGCGCGCTCACCGGCGTCGATCAGGCGCGCAAGCTGTTCCACCCAGGTATTCATGGTTGCGGCTCCGCTGCAGTGTGTGCGCACGCTGCACGCACGGCGTCGATCGCGTCGAGGATGGCCTCCGGTGTCGCCGGCGCACGCAGGGGCGGAGCGCAGCGGCCGTCGCCGACGGCGGCGACGGCGTCGCGCAGCGCGAACAGCACTGCAAAGCCGAGCAGCAACGGCGGCTCGCCAACCGCCTTCGAACGCAGGATGGTCTCTTCGTGGTTGCTGTTGCGGAACAGGCGGGTATGGAACTCGGCTGGACAATCATGCGCGGCGGGGATCTTGTAGGTCGATGGGGCGTGGGTCATCAGCCGGCCGTCCTTGTTCCACCACAACTCCTCCATCGTCAGCCAGCCCATGCCCTGGATGAAGGCGCCCTCCACCTGGCCGACGTCGATTGCCGGGTTGATCGAGTTGCCGGCATCGTGCAGCAGGTCGGCGCGCAGCAGGCGCCACTCACCGGTGAGGGTATCGACCAGCACCTCGGCCACCGCTGCACCGTAGGCGAAGTAGTAGAACGGGCGGCCGGTCAGCGTGCTGCGGTCCCAGCTCAGGCCGGGGGTGGTGTAGAAGCCCTCCGACCAGAGCTGGACGCGGGCCTGGTAGGCCTGCTGCACGCACTCGGCAAACGGGATCGCAACAGCGCCGGCGTGCACATGGTCGTCGGCAAAGCGCACCGCGTCTGCGTCGATGCCGTGGCGCTGGGCGACGAAGTCGGCGAGACGCTGGCGGATGCGGCGTGCGGCATCCTCGGCCGCCTTGCCGTTGAGGTCGGCGCCGGTCGAGGCGGCGGTGGCCGAGGTGTTGGCGACCTTGCTGGTGTCGGCGGCGGTGGCGCGTACCTGCGCCAGCGCGATGCCGAGCGTGTGCGCCACCACCTGGCAGACCTTGGTGTTGAGGCCCTGGCCCATCTCGGTACCGCCGTGGTTCACCAGCACCGAGCCGTCGGTGTACACATGCACGAGCGCGCCGGCCTGGTTGTAGTGCGCGACGTTGAAGGAGATGCCGAACTTCACCGGTGTCAGCGCCAGGCCCTTCTTGAGCACCGGGCTGCCGGCGTTGTAGGCGGTGATGGCCCGCCGGCGCTCGCGGTAGGCGCTGTCGGCCTCGAGTTCGGCGACCAGTTCGTGGATCACGTTGTCTTCGACGCGCTGGCCGTAGGGGGTCAGGTCGCGGCCAGCGCCGCCGTAGAAGTTGAGCTTGCGCACGTCGAGCGCATCGCGGCCCAACTCGCGCGCGATGCTGTCGATGATGTACTCGATCGCCACTGCGCCCTGCGGCCCGCCAAAGCCGCGGAAAGCGGTGTTCGACTGGGTGTTGGTCCTTGCGCACAGGGCGCGGATGTCGACATCGGCGAGGTAGTAGGCGTTGTCGAAGTGGCAGATCGCGCGCGTGGCCACCGGGCCCGAAAGGTCGGCCGAGAAGCCCGCGCGCGCCACCATCTCGATGCGCGCGGCAAGGATGTGGCCTTCGTCGTCGAAGCCGACCTCGTACTCGTAGTGGAAGTCGTGGCGCTTGCCGGTGATCATGAAGTCGTCGTCGCGGTCGGGGCGCAGCTTGACCGGGCGGCGCAGGCGCGCCGCGGCCAGCGCGGCGACGCAGGCGAACAGGGCCGACTGCGACTCCTTGCCGCCAAAGCCGCCGCCCATGCGGCGCATTTCCACCACCACCTGATTGGCCGCCAGGCCCAGGGCATGGCTGACGACGTGCTGCATCTCGGTGGGGTGCTGGGTCGAGCACCACAGGTGGATGCAGCCGTCTTCGCGCGGCACCGCGTAGGAGATCTGGCCCTCGAGGTAGAACTGCTCCTGTCCGCCCACCTGCCAGCTGCCCCTGAGCCGGCGCGGTGCGGCGGCGAGGCGGGCAGCGGGCTCGCCGCGCACGAGTTGCATGGGGGGCAGCACGAAGCTGTTCTGCGCCTTCGCCTGCAGTGGGTCGAGCACCGCCGGCAGCGGCTCGTAGCTCACCTTGGCGCGGCGTGCGGCGCGGCGAGCGTGCTCGTGGCTATCGGCCACCACCGCGAACAGGGGCTGGCCGACGTAGTGCACCACGCCGTCGGCGAGGATGGGATCGTCGTGGATGATCGGTCCGCAATCGTTGGTGCCGGGGATGTCGGCAGCGGTAAAGACCGCGATCACGCCCGGCATGGCGCGCACCGCGTCGAGCTCGATGGCGACGATGCGCGCATGAGCCTGGGTCGATAGCCCGAGCGCCGCGTGGGCCGTGCCGGCCAGCTCGCGGATGTCGTCGACATAGGTGGCCTCGCCGGCAACGTGCAGGCGGGCGGATTCGTGCGGGTGGCCGTGGTGGGCGGCCGGAGCGGCCTGACGTGCCTGGGTGAAGGATTGGGCTTTCATGGGGGCAACCTCAGGGCTGGGCGGCGAAGCTGTCGAAGGCGGCGAACACGCGTGTCTGTTGCGCGTCGAGCGGGTCTTGCGCCCGCGTCTCGAGGTAGAAGCGGCGCAGCAGGGCTGCAGCGGTGCGGCGCCTGTAATCGGCACTTGCGCGCAGGTCGCTCAGCGGTGCGTAGTCCTCGGCCAGTGCGCGCAGCGCCGCGGTCAGCGTGTCCTCGTCCCAGCGCCGGCCGTCGATGGCGGCCTCGGTGCGCAGGGCGCGGCGTGGGGTGGCGGCCATGCCGCCGAAGGCGATGCGCGGGCCGCGCACGACGCCGTCTTCGAGGCGAAGCGCAAAGGCGCCGCATACGGCCGAGATGTCCGAGTCGAAGCGCTTCGACAGCTTCCAGCTGCGAAAGCGCAGTGCTGATTCATGCACCGGCACTTCGACGGCCTCGACGATCTCGTCGGCGGCGAGATCCTTGCGCATGTAGTCCAGGTAGAAGGCTTCGAGCGGCAGGCTGCGGCGGCCACCCGGCCCGTGCACCACGACCTCGGCGCCGAGCGCGATCAGCGCCGGCATCGAATCGCCGATCGGCGAGCCGTTGGCGACATTGCCGCCGAGTGTGCCGGCATTGCGCACCGGCGGCGAGGCGAAGCGTTCCCACAGTTCGCCGAGCTCGGGGTAGGGCAGACAGAGCGCTGCGAAGGCGTCGCTGAGCGAGACCGCGGCGCCGATGCGCAGCCGTCCGCGTGCCTCCACGACCTGTTGCAGGGCCTCGACCTGGCCGATGTAGAGGAGGTCGCCGACGTCGCGGAACTGCTTGTTGACCCACAGCCCGATGTCGGTACAGCCTGCGAGCACGGTTGCCTGGGGATGGCGGCTGCGCAGCTCGATCAGCGCTTCAAGCGTACGCGGAGCGAAGAAGTGCGCGCCGTCATGGGCATAGTCGAGCGCCTCGCTGCGGCGCAGGCGGAGCAGTGCGGCACGAACCGCCTCGCGATCCAGCGCCTGCGCAGGGTGTTCGAACATGCGTTGGCCGGCCTCGAGGATGGGCCGGTAGCCCGTGCAGCGGCACAGGTTGCCGGTAAGCTGGCTACTGATGCGTGCGGCGTCCGGGCGCGTGCCGTCGGGAACGCAGGCGTTGTAGAGGTCCCAGAGGGACATCACGAAGCCGGGCGTGCAGAAGCCGCACTGCGATCCGTGGCAATCGACCATCGCCTGTTGCACCGGATGCAGCCGATCGTCGGCCTGGCGGCGCAGGTACTCGACCGTAAACACGGCCTTGCCGTCGAGCGCGGGCATGAACTGGATGCAGGCATTGACGCTGAACAGACGCAGGCTGTCGGTGTCGCCTGCCAGTTCGCCGACGACGACGGTGCAGGCGCCGCAGTCGCCTTCGGCGCAGCCTTCCTTGGTGCCCGTCAGGCCGCGGTGGATGCGCAGCCAGGCGAGCAGGCTGGTAGTGGGCGCGATGCCGGTCACGTCGACCGGTTCGCCGTTGAGCAGAAGGCGGATTGCGTCTGTGTTCATCGTCTCGTCCTGATGGGGTGTGCCGTGCGAGCGGCTGTCATTCGTTCTACGCCGGCCTGCCCGACTTGTCCAAGAGCGCCAGGTGGTTGGGAGCAGCGCGGTGATTTGATCGTGGATTCTGATTACAAAATTGTCAACAATCGATCGGGCGACTGCTCCGGAACATGCCCTTGCCGCTTGTCGTGCCCCGGTGCGCAGCCGCGAGCCTGTAACGCCCGGCCGCATTGGGTTTGCTCCCGAGCGCAGGGGCGCCCCATGGCCGCGAGTCGGCGCCAGAGCCAATATGGGGAATCACGATCCCGTTATAATCCTGCCGCCCGTCTGGAGGGCAGAACTGGCAGCATGACGGGCAGCAGGGTGCGGACGGAGGTCGGGAATGAGCGAAGGGCAAGACGATGGCCGCATGGCGGCAGGCAAGGCCGGCCGGACGCCGTCGTCGGAGGAGATCCAGCGCGTGTTCGAGTCGTTGCGCAACGCCGTGCTCGACCAGCGCCTGCCGCCCGGTCTGCAGCTGAAGGAGCAGGGTCTGGCCGACGCCTTCGGCGTCAATCGAGCGGTGGTGCGCCAGGCGCTGGCCCGTCTGGAGATCTACCGCCTGGTGACGCACGCCCCCAATCGCGGCGTATTCGTCGCAAGTCCATCGGCGGCCGAAGGGCGGGATCTGTTCTGCGCGCGGCGCTACATCGAGGCTGCGATCGTCGAACTCGCCGTGGAGCGGCTCGACGAGGCCGCGCTGGCGCGCCTGCGCGCCTTGGTGCAGCGCGAGCGTGCCGCCTACGCCGGGGGCGATGTGCGCAAGGCGTTGCGCATGTCGATCGACTTTCACCTGCAGCTCGCCGAGAGCGTCGGCAATACGGTTCTCGCGGCCTTCCTCGACGAGATCATCACTCGCACGCCGCTCGTTGTGCTGGCCCATCGTCGTGAGTCGCCGCCGGCTTGCATGCTGAGCGATCATGAAGACATCCTGGATGCCATCGCGGCACGCGATGTGGAGCGCGCGCGGGCGCTCATGAGCGAGCATGTCGCCCACCTCGAGGGGCGCCTCGCGCTCGATCGTGGTGAGTCGTCCGAGGATGACGATATTGCCCGTCTGCTTGCGCTGGACGGCCTGGGGACCGAGGACGGCGGGCGGGGACCGCGCTGAGGGCGTGCGCACCAGCAGCTGTCCGGCCAGCTATACGGGCAGGCTGATGCAAGGTATTTGGTGATCCATATGGTCACTGCCGCGCCTCGCTATCTAAACTGCAATCTCTGTCGTTGCCAAAATCGTTAACAATATCGGCGGCGCAGTGCGAGAGTGCATCGGGCGCGTCCGCTGTGGCCACGCTCGGCTTGCATCCAGCCAGAACCCGGGCCCATGCTGGCGCTCGCCCGGTCACGAGGAGACATCGCTCATGCAACCCCATTCTTCCACTACGGTCGCGGCGCCCGAGGGCGTACCGGTCGGTCCCGACAGCTGGCTGGAGCGACGCTTCGGCCTCACCGCGCATGGCACGACCGTGCGCACGGAGCTGTTTGCCGGGCTCACCACCTTCATTACCATGGCCTACATCATCTTCGTCAATCCGACGATCATGGCCGCGGCAGGCATGGACCAGGGGGCGGCCTTCGTTGCCACCTGCATCGGTGCCGCCCTCGGCTGCCTGCTGATGGGCTTCTATGCCAACTGGCCGGTCGGGCTGGCGCCCGGCATGGGTCTCAACGCCTTCTTCACCTACACCGTGGTTGGCGAGATGGGCTATAGCTGGGAAGTCGCGCTGGGTGCCGTGTTCCTGTCCGGCGTACTGTTCATGGCGATGAGCTTCACCCGCTTGCGCCAGTGGTTGCTTGACAGCATTCCGCGCAGCCTGCGCTTTGCGATGGGGGCAGGCGTTGGCCTGTTCCTTGGGCTGATCGGGCTGAAGATCGCCGGTATCGTGGTTCCGAGCGATGCAACGTTGGTGACCATGGGCTCGATGCTCGAGTTGCCGGCCGCGCTTGCGGGTCTGTGCTTCCTGATGATCGGCGTGCTCAGCCACTACCGCGTATTCGGCGCGATCCTGATCAGCATCCTTGTTGTGACCTTCATCGGCTGGTTGGTGGGCATCGTCGACTACGGCGGACTGGTGTCGATGCCGCCGAGCCTGGCGCCCACGCTACTGGCCATGGACGTGGCTGGCGCCTTCGATGTCGCGATGATCAGCGTCATCCTCGCTTTCCTGTTCGTGAACATGTTCGATACCGCCGGCACGCTGATGGGTGTGGCGCATCGGGCCAAGCTGACCAAGGCTGACGGCAGCATCGAGAACCTGCCGCAGGCGCTCAAGGCCGACAGCAGCGCGAGCGTGATCGGTGCCTGTGTCGGCTGCCCGCCGGTGACGAGCTACGTCGAGAGCTGTTCGGGCGTAGAGGCGGGCGGGCGCACGGGACTGACGGCAATCACCGTCGGCGTGCTGTTCCTGGTGGCGATGTTCTTCGCCCCGCTGGCCGGCATGATCCCGGGCTATGCCACCGCCGGCGCGCTGATCTATGTGGCGATGCTGATGACTACCGGACTCGCCCACATCGACTGGGAGGACTACACCGACACCATCCCGGCAATCGTCACCGCGGTGATGATGCCGCTTACCTTCTCGATCGCGAACGGTATCGCGCTGGGCTTCGTGGCGTATGTGGTGCTCAAGTTCTGCACGGCCCAATGGCGTGCCATCTCGCCCGCACTTTACGCACTGTTCGTGCTCTTTCTGGCGAAGTTCGTCTTCCTCTAGGCATACGCCTGGCGGCGGCTGAAGCGGCGTGCTTGAATGAAGGACCACGCCGCAGGGGCCGATCGTTCATGCCTTGCCTGTTCGTTTCCTACCGCCGAGAGGATAGTGCGGGCTTTGCCGGCCGCCTCACCGATGCGCTCGAGCAGCGCTTCGGCGTGGGGAGCGTGTTCCGCGACGTGGACGACATCCAGCCGGGTGAGGATTTCGAGGCGGTCATCGAGCGCCGCCTGCACGATGCCAAGGCGGTTCTGGTCCTGATTGGTCCTGGCTGGCTGGCCGCCTCGGCCGCGGGCGAGCGCAGGCTCGATCACCCGCAGGACTTCGTGCGCCGCGAGATCGAACTTGCGCTCGGCTCGGGGCGGCCCGTGGTGCCGATCCTGGTCGGTGGCGCATCGATGCCGGAAGCTACGGTGCTGCCCGCGTCCATCCGTGGGCTGTCGAACCGGCATGCGCTCAGTCTTGGTGACGCTTCGTGGGCAGCCGACCGCATGCGGCTCGAGGCTGTACTGGCGCAATGGGTGAAGCCCGCCGATGCCGCTCGCTCGCGTGGAGCGGGGCGCTTGCTTGGGGCCGCGGCCGCGACGCTTGCCGCAGTGGGCTTGGGCGCGTGGCTGTGGGGGGCGGACGCGCAGGATGAGGTGCAGGCGATCGTCGGTTCCTGGCACGCCGAAGTCCGCTACCCCTGGAATCTGAGCCTCGAGGAGACTTACGATTTCGAGCTCAGGGACGGTCGCATCGAAGGCCTGGCGAGTTTCCTCGGGATGCCGCGTGTGGTCGAGGCGGTGGAGTGGCGGGACGGTCGGCTGCACTTCCTCACGCGCAGCGAGGTGGTGGCTGGCGAGGCGCAAGCCAGTGAACTGGTCCAGCACTACGAGCTCACCCCGGACGGCGGTGAGTTGCAGGTACGCCTGGAGATCCAGCGCAACGGTGGTCGGGATCCGCCGCTCGAGTTCGTCGCCAGGCGCCGCTGACTGACCAAGGCTCGCCGTAGGAGCGGCGCCAGCCGCGAGCTTCTCGTCGTCCGCCCAACGCCCATCGCCTTCAACCCCTCGCGGCTGGCGCCGCTCCTACGACGGGCGACGCGCGTGTTGGTTTTCGGTAGGAGCGGCGCCAGCCGCGAG